>JAVEVN010000028.1:0-10166 GCA_034005025.1 Candidatus Izemoplasmatales bacterium
TTTTGATATCTTTTAACTAATCCGGTTATTTCTTCATCCACTGATAAACATCCTTCACCGCCAGGTAAGTAGGTTAATTTTTCTGAATAAGAAATAATTTTAGGATTAACTACTGCGTATTTATGTAGCTTATCAAAGTTTTCATCCATTGTTTTCATGCAGAACATTTTTAATGATTTATTTATTTGTGGAGCGGCTAAACCAACAGAAGGCCGAAGATTGTATTTTTCAACCATTTCGTCATTTTGACTGTTCTCAATATATTCCATCATATCTTTTAAAGTGGAGATTACATCGCTTGAAAGCGGCATAGGAATTTCCTTAGCTTTCATTCTTAAAGTTGGATGGCCATCCATTATAATATCTTTATTTAATAACATATTTATCACCGAGGTTATTATAGCACCTAAACAATTAAAAATAAAGAAAAATGGTTTAATGAGTTAGTAAATTTAGATGTTATATGTTATAATATTAAGAGAAAATAATAGATTTATGAGGATATGTAATGGTAAAAAGAAAAGGAATAATCATTTATTTCAGACATAAAAAAATAATAAACAAGGTTAAAGAGTTGGGCGTTAATGTAACTTATATCAGTGAAAATTCTCGTTATTTAACCGGATATATTGATGATGATAAGTATGATGAATTATTTAAAGCTTTGAAAAATCATCGATTAATTAAGCGAATTGAAGCGTCAAAACAAGATATGGATATGCTTGATTTTTCAATTTAAAAAATATAATTGACCTGTCAATAAAAAATACTTGACAGGCCTTATTTTTTTTGTTATAATCTATCAGGAATTTATTTTTAGGAGGATATTTAATTATGGTAAAATTAAGATTACAAAGATTCGGTACAACAAAAAGACCTTTCTACCGCATAGTTGCGGCTGATGTTAGAAAGACTCGTGACGGAAGATATTTAGAAATCGTTGGCGTTTACGATCCAACAAAACAACCGGCATTTGTTGAAATAGATAACGAATTGGCTAAGAAATGGTTATTAGCTGGTGCACAACCAACTGATACAGTTAAAAGCTTATTCAAAAAAGCTGGAGTCATGAGCGAATTTTTATCTGAAAAGAATAGTAAGTAGTAGGTATTATAATGGCTGTTAATTTTGAAAAACTAGTATTTGACTTGGTGACGCCATTAGTTATTCATCCCGAAGACTTATTAGTTAAAAAGTTTTCTGAAGATGAAACTACTATTACAATCCAAGTCCTAGTTAACCAAGAAGATTTGGGTAGAGTTATCGGTAAAGGCGGAAAAATCGCCAATGCGATTAGAACTATCGCTTATGCCGCGGCTTCTAAACAAGGAAAAAGGATAAAAATCGATATCGATTCATTTGAATAAAATGGAAGATAAAAAAATAGCTGTCAGCGCTTGTTTGCTTGGGGTAAACTGTAAGTACAATGGAAATAATAATTTAAATTTCAAAGTTTTAAATTATTTAAAAGGTAAAGAAGTAACGCTTATCTGTCCAGAGGAATTAGGTGGTTTGCCAACGCCAAGAATACCGAGTGAAATTCAGAAAAATGGATCAGTTATAAATGAAAAGAGACAAGATGTCACTGAAAATTTCTATTTAGGAGCCCAAAAAGCTTTAGAAATAATCAGCGAAGCTTCTTGCACGGCTGTTATCTTAAAAGATGGTTCTCCGTCTTGCGGATACAAAAATGTTTATGACGGCAGTTTTAATGGAGTGAGAGTTAGTGGTTTAGGTATAGCTGCTAGATACCTAAAAGAAAATGGAATTAAAATAATAGATTTAGAGACTTAAAAAATCAACTAAATAGTTGATTTTTTTTCAAGATAAGAGGAAAAAATGAAAATTAAAAACGAGATTCAACAAGCAATAACAGAAATGGGATTTGTCAATCTAACCCCGATTCAAGAACAAACAATACCACTTTTATTAATGGGTAAAGATGTCATAGGCAACTCTCATACTGGAACTGGTAAAACCGCAGCTTTTGGTATTCCTTTGCTGGAAATGATTGATTTTACAAGCAATGAGATTCAAGCGCTGATCATCACTCCGACAAGAGAACTTTCAGTACAGATAAAAGCTGAGTTAGGCAATATATCAAAATACATCGACAATTGTAGAATTGTCAATGTTTATGGTGGCGAAATTATCACAAGGCAGTTTTCAGAACTTAAGAAAAAGCCACAGATAATCATCGGTACGCCGGGAAGAATAATCGATCATTTGAAAAGAAAAACAATGAATTTTTCTAATGTCAAATATTTAGTTTTAGACGAAGCTGACGAAATGCTTAAGATGGGATTTATCGAAGATATCGAAACGATATTTGAATATACACCTGAACAACGTCAAACTTTAATGTTTTCTGCGACGATGCCAAAAAGAATCGTTGATTTAGCCAAAAAGTATCTGTTAAGTCCTGAAGTTGTCACTTCTGTAGGGAGTGATTTAACTAATCAAGATATTTCACAATACTATTACAAGGTTAAAAAAGAAAACAAAACTGAAGCGATTTATCGGTTACTAAATATCTATCGTCCAAGATTAGCTTTAATCTTTTGTAATACCAAGCTTCAAGTTGACAGATTGACTGAAGAATTGATATCAAGGAAGATAAATTGCGATAAAATTCATGGTGATTTACCACAAACTACTAGACTTGATGTATTAAATAAATTTCATAATGGAGTTATCGAAGTTTTAGTTGCGACTGATGTCGCTGCCAGAGGGCTTGATATTAAAAATGTTGAAGCAGTATTTAATTATGACGTTCCTGAAAAAGCTGAATATTATATTCATCGAATTGGTAGAACGGGAAGAATCGGAAATATCGGTTATTCATTTACGCTTGTCTCTAAAGGTGAAGTAAGAAAAATAGCAGAAATTGAAAGATTATCTAATTCAAAAATAAAGAAGAGAAATATTCCAACCTATGATAAGGTAGTAGATGTAAAATCTTCGAAATTCGTCGAAGAAATTAAAGAAATTATCAATAACGAATCCTTAGAAAAAGAATATCAGATATTAAACCAATTGGTAGCGGAAAACTTAAAAGAAGATGAAATTATAACTGCTTTACTTAAGAAGTTGAATGCTCTTGATATGGAACATAGAAATGTCGACGATATCAATGAGAGTTTTAATACGCAAGATACAAATAGAAATAGAGATAATCAAGCAAGATTTCATTTAAACATCGGTAAAGATTCTAATCTTACTGTATCTGACATTTTGGATTTCATTAAATCCAATGTTAAGATAAGTTCAAATGATATTAAAGATATTGCTATATTATCGTCATTTTCATTCTTTTCCGTTGATAAAAAGTTCGCAACTGCAATTTTAAGCAATTGCAAAAATAAAAAATTAAAAGGAAAAAGAGCGCAACTATCCTTATCTAAAAAAAGCAGATAGTAGTAATAATTTGTGCCTTATATTGACAAATCAGCCATTTAGTCTATAATTAAGTAGTAATTATTATAAGGGGGATTTGCCAATGAAAAAACTAGGTTTGATGGTTTGCACCAATTCATCCATAGATTATCTTGATTTTGATTTTGATGTTACTGTTATTAGGTCAATGGTTATCATGGGAGATAAAGAATTTGTTGATTATGAAGAATTGACAGCTCAAGAGTTTTACGACATGATTGAAAAGGATCCTAATCTTATTCCTAGAACTGCTATGGCTTCGACAGGAACGATGCTTGAAGCTTATGAAAAGCTTAGAGATGATGGTTGCGATACAATTCTTTTTGTTACGATATCTTCAAAGATGAGCGGTATTTATGATAACGCAATATTAGCCGCTAAGATGGTAGAAGGCGTTGACGTTAGAGTCTTCGATTCAAAGTCTGTTGGATATATTGAATGTGCCATGATTTTTAAAGCTCATGAAGGCTATAAAAACGGCAAAACAATCGATGAGATTATTAAAGATTTAGAATTTATTAGAGATAACCATAAGATTTATTTTGCAGTTAACGATTTGAAATTTTTAATTAAAAATGGTAGACTATCAAATGCTGCTGGTTTTATGGCTAATATGCTTAAAATTAAACCGTTGCTTGAAATAGATAAAAACGGGGCTGTCGTTAGTATTGAAAAGATTAGAACTTTCCATAGAGCTGTTGATAGAGTTATTGAAAAGTTTTTAGATGAAACGAAAGATTTTGATGTTGAAGCGTCAATAATCCATGCAAATAATCCGGAATATGTTACTTATATTCGCAATAAAGTTCTAGAAGCAAGACCTGAACTTGGAACGGTTAAGGATTATCTATTAACTCCTGCAGTTGGAGCTCATTCCGGACCAGGAGCGATTACAATTGCTTATATATTAAAAAAATAGAGGTTGTTATGATTAATAGTGATGTTATCAGAGGTCATATTGAAACTATCATTTTGAAGTTGTTGACTGAAAAAGATATGTATGGATATGAAATTGTTAACGTGATTAAAGAAAGAACGAACAATTTATTTAATGTTAAAGAAGCAACTCTTTATGCGGTTCTGCAAAGACTCGAAAACAAAGAGTTGATTTCTTCATATCTAGGTGAAAAAACTCACGGAAGAACAAGACGTTATTATAAAATAACTGCTTTAGGCAAAGCTTATTTCGCTGAGATGCTTAATGAGTGGAACATGTTACAAAAAATTATGTTTAACATGTTAGGAGGCCAAGATGAATAAAATCAAAACTTTTGTTAGTAAGTTATTAAAAGACTATTTTAATGAAGAAGATAAAAAAGAATTAATTGAAATTTTGACTACTTCATTAGAAGAAAAAGTTGATGATTTGGTTGAAAGTGGCACACCATTAGATGAGGCTATCGACAAATCAATCAGCGAATTTGGCGATGTTGAAGATGTTTTAGAAGCATATCCGGAATTGAATAAGAAAAAATTAGTAATTAATAAGAGAAAACATGCTTTTTGGTTTTCAGCAGTTGGATATTTATTAATATCGGCGATAGCTATTTACTTTAATTTTACTATTGAATTATTTAAAGATACCCTTTGGTTTATTCTTGTATTAATCGCTGTTTTATTTTGGCCAATCACAATGTTGTTTAGGTACTTGTCAGTTAAGAAGTAGAGGTAATTAATTTTGAAAATTCGCAAACTTGTTTTTATTGCAATCATGATTTCAATATCAGTTGTCTTATCGATAGTGGAAACTTTAATTTCTGGTTTAATCTTTATCGTGCCAGGAGTTAAGTTGGGTTTAGCTAATGTTATCACTTTGATTATTCTCGTGACTTTAGGAGAAAAAGAAGCGTTCTTGGTTGTTATAACAAGAATAATGATTGTTGCTTTAACCTATAGCGGATTCTTCACACCTTCGTTTTGGATAAGTTTATCCGGAGGTATGTTGGCTATTCTAGCAATGATTCTTATAAAGAAGACAAAATTATCAATCTATAGCATATCAGTCTTTGGTTCTTTGATGCATATGGTAGGTCAGATTGTTGCGGCTATGGTTGTATCAAATACCGAAACTTTAATCTATCTTTTACCTTATATGATTGCTTTAAGTATTCCAACAGGAATAATAACGGCGTTCTTGGCTAATAAAATAGTTAATCAATTCAAAGAAAAAATCAGTAGTTACTCATAAAAATAGAAAAGATGTTAGAAAAAACTAACATCTTTTATTTATAATATATTGAGTTTATTCAGCTAGATAATCTCCAAAATTATCACTCATTACAACTTCGCCTTTATCAACGTACCAAATAGCTTCTAGACCTGGGTAATTATTTACAAAATCTAACCCTTCTTCTAAGCTCATCAAGAAGACGGTTGTTGATAGAATATCGCCCATTGTGGCGTTATCACAAAGAATAGTCACCGACATAACTTCACCACCAGGATAGAAAGTTTTCGGATTGATTATATGGTGATAAAGAGTTTCGTCTGTTAAGTCTTCAGAGTTCATGAAGTAGCGTTGATAGACACCGCTTGATACTAAACTTAAACCTTCAGTTAAATTGATTTTAGCATAGTATGCTTCTTCATCAGGAGTTCTAAAAGGTGTTGTTAAACCAAGTATAAAATATCCGGTTTCTCTTAAAGGATTTTCTCCGTGAACATAAACGTTTGAATTACCCATGTTCAATATATAGTTTAAATCATATTGATTCAAATAGTCCTTGGCAATATCGGTAAAATATCCTTTAGCGAATCCGCCTAAATCAATTCCCATATTATCTTTAGCGAAGTTAATGCTGAAATTATCATCATTCATAATAATATCATTAGGATCAATATTAAAATCTTGTGCTAAACTTTCTTCACTTGGAACTGGACAATATTCAACCTCATCAAGAGTTAAATAACAAGCGTCGCTATTTCTTGCTTCGTGCCAAACTCTTAAAACTGGATCAAGAGCGATATTGAATAATTGGACTCCGTCTATTGAAGTAATATCTTCATTTGCTTTAGCAAAAGCAATTGCTTGATATAATTCTTCATCAATTATGACAGGACCTTCGGTATTGTTTATGGTATAAAGATTATTAACTTCAGGATAAGCATGATACTTATCGAAATATTGATGATATTGTTTTGCTAAATTTTCAAAATTAGTAAATATTTCTTCAATGTCATAATCATAATTTTTCGAATCATCAACATAAACTTGTAAGGAAATAGTGGTGTCGAAGTAAGTTGAATAACTCTTTTGGCAGATATAGATATCATCTTTTCCAGAATATTTACAATATTGAATTTCATCTATTTTTGAACAAGATATTAAAGTTAAAGCAAAAATAGAGAAAAGAAGTAATAAAATAAGTTTTTTCATTCATGTCTCCTTTAGAATAAATGTTTTAAAAAAAATGTTTTTATTATATAATATAAGATGAAGCGGGTGATATTATCAAAAAGCGTGATATTATCTTCATTTCAGCAATCCTATTAGTAGCGATTCTCATGGCTTTAGTCTTTAACATTATTGAGAAGGTTAATGACACGGGTAATTTATTTGCCAAGATTGTTTATCAAAATGAAGAAATCTTAATGATAGATTTAAAAACAAATGAATATGTTGTCTTTGATACCGAATATAAAGATTTAATTGACACAGGGAAAGCTTCAGAAGGTATTTTTTATGTTCCTGGACTTACCACAGTAGATATGACTGATCTTTATCAAATAGACGAGTATGCAAAAACAAACGAAATAGTTGGGATAAAAATAGTAGTTGAAGATGAGAAAATATCTGTAGCTTATCAAGAAAGTCCGAAAGATTTATGTCAATTTCAATCCCCGACAAACTCACCTTTAACACCGATTGTTTGTTTACCTAACCAATTGATTATCAATGTTTATAGCAATTTTGAATCGATGCCAGTAGATTCTTATTTGGAGTGATTATTATGTTAGCTTTATTACCGGAATCAGTATTTTTAGTTTCAAGAATCATTTTGTTTTTTGTTGCGACGATGTTTATATTCAAAGCGATGCAAGCGATTGATTTCGCAAAGATCTTCCGAAGAAATTCCGGAGATCAAATAAGATTCTTGTTTATGGTTATATCCATTATTTTAGGATATTTCTTTGTTGATGCAATAGTTTCATTGTTTGAAAATCTCAATAATCTATTTTAACGTATTCTTGTTTTTCTTCAATAACGGTTAAAATTTCTTGAAACTTGTGATTATTAAAAAGTTTGTTTTTAATATCTTCAAAATTGAATTCATTTAAGGTGAAATAAAACTCAACATTTTGACCATAATCTATCTTTTCAAGCAAGGTATTTTCGCGAATAATTCTATCGATATTTCCTAAATAATCATAATCACACACTGCTTTACAGTAGTATGTGGTTATTTTTTTTGTTTTATCAGCTAATGATATTGCTAAAGCAGCGGTGTGAGAATAAGCCCTAATAAGTCCGCCAGCCCCAAGCATAATACCTCCGAAATATCTAATAACAATTACTAAACAATCATTTAACTCATTGTTTTTGATTACTTCTAATATTGGAAATCCTGCAGTTCTTGAAGGTTCGCCGTCATCTGAATATTTCTGAATGTTATCGCTTAAGATGTAAGCGTAGGTGTAATGATTAGCATTTGGGTATTCTGTTCTTACAGACTCTAGATAATGGTTGATTTGATCGATGGTACTTGCGTGATAAACAAGTCCGATAAATCTGGACTTTTTTTCGATGAATTCAGTTTTTGTAATATTAGCAACGCTTTTCACATTTATCACCGAAAATATTATAACATAGGAAGATAATTTTATAAACAAATATCTGTGGCAATCAAGAGTTTTAAAACTCAGTAAAATCGATAAAAAAATAGTATAAAATATTTAGATATGTTATAATATTTATGGTGATTTTTATGGAAAAATCTTATTCTTTAGGAAAGATTATTTTAAGTAAATTAAATCAAGCCGGATATGAAGCCTACTTTGTAGGCGGTTTTGTTAGAGATTACCTTTTGAATATTCCTTCATTAGATATTGATATCACTACTAGCGCTCTTCCTGAAGAAGTAGAAAATCTTTTTGAAAACACCAAAGCAACCGGAAAAAAATACGGGACCATAACCATTTTTATTGAAGGTAAAGGGTTTGAAGTAACTACTTATCGACTTGATCTAGATTATCGCGATTATCGCAAACCGGAATCGGTATGTTTTTCTTCGAGTTTATCTGAGGATTTAAAACGCCGAGATTTTACCATCAATGCTTTAGCTATGGATATCGAAGGTAAAGTTATTGATTTATTTATGGGTCAAGAAGATTTGAATAATAAAACAATCAGAGCTATCGGCAATCCAGATCAAAGGTTTAATGAAGATGCATTAAGGATTATCAGAGCCTTAAAATTTGCCTCAAGATATAATTTTCATATTGAAGATAATACCTTATCCAGTATGAAAAAAAATATTAAAAACATTAGCTATTTACCTAATGAAAGAATTATTCCAGAACTAGAAGAAATCTTTTCTAACGACTTTAGCAAAACGGCTTTAAAGTACATGAATGAAATTAACATTAAAGAAATATTCCCTGAGTTTTCTTTGGGAATAGATATGTGTTTAACTTCAAAGTTAAAACTTAGCTTTATTGAATTTATGGCAATGAGTTTATATTTGTTAAAAGAAGATATTCCAGAATACTGGCGATTTTCTAAGAAAGATAAACTGAAGATGTATCGATTGATTCACATTGTTAAATCAACCATAAAAACTGGTTTTAATGCTTTGTTAGTTTATGAATTAGGCAAAGAGATGTGCCTTAAAGCAAATGAGATTATCTCTGTTATTGAAAATAGAAATCATGAGATTAACATTGAAAATATCTATAAAAAACTACCGATTAAAAAAAGAGACGAATTGGCTATTAATGGTAACGATATTAAGAACATTAAAAATATTGAAAATGAAGAAGTCATTGGCGAAATAATTGAAGAGATAGAATTACAAGTTGTCAATGGCCATTTAGAAAACGAGCATCAAGAGTTGATTAACTATGCGAAGAATTTTTTGGAGAGAATAGATGGATAAAAGATCGTTTTATTGTTATTTAGATAATTTTGATGAATTGACCATCATCATTCCAATTAAGAATTATCAAGACCATCTTGAGTATTTCTTAAAAGGCAATGATGAAATCATCAAACTTAAAATTAATCAAAAAATAAACTTAGGTGTTGAAATTAAGCTTATAGCTAATTTTGACGCTTATATTGATTTGAGCAAAGTTTATTTTGTTGAAAATACTAAAAATCAAATGGCAGAACTATATACCGGTAAAATTGTCAGAACGGAATTGTTCGATAATATATATACGTATAAAAAACATGATTTAGGTTTTACCTATAGTGAGTTTGGGACTAAGTTTAAGATCTGGTCTCCAGTAGCTAAATATGTAAAATTGGAATTGGTTGATAAACTTGGAGAAGTAAAATTTTATGAGCTAGAAAATAAGATTGCTGGAGTATGGCGCGTTTATGTTGAAGGCGATTTAGACGGTTATAAATATCGTTATTTAGTCTATGTCAACGGTAAGGAACAAGTTGTTCTCGATCCTTATGGAAAAGCTTCAAACGCTAATGGCGAGTATAATTTCGTTATTGATTTTAAGAAGACTTATAAGATGAAGTATAATGCGGAATTTAGCGGTAATCCATTAGAATCAAT
>JAVEVN010000029.1:0-10108 GCA_034005025.1 Candidatus Izemoplasmatales bacterium
AGACGGAAAACCAGTTATCTTGGTTAGACAAGAAACATCACCTGAAGATATCGAAGGTATGGTTGTAGCTAGCGGTGTTTTAACAAGCCGTGGCGGTATGACATCTCATGCAGCGGTTGTTGCTAGAGGTATGGGTACTTGCTGTGTTGCTGGTGCTGGAACCGTTAAAGTTTATGAAGAAAAGAAATACTTTGCAGTTAGCGGTAAAAAATATTTTGAAGGCGACTATATTTCATTAGACGGATCTACTGGTAATATCTATGGTGAAGAAGTTAAAACTATGGACGCTACAGTATCAGGAGACTTTGCTAAATTAATGGCATGGGCTGACAAATATCGTTCATTAAAAGTAAGAACAAACGCTGACAATCCAAGAGACGCTAAACAAGCTTATGAATTCGGCGCTGAAGGAATCGGTTTATGCCGTACAGAACATATGTTCTTCGAAGGCGAAAGAATTAAAGCTATGCGTGAAATGATTGTTTCTAACACTTTAGAAGAAAGACAAAAAGCCTTAAATAAATTATTACCAATGCAAAGAGAAGACTTCGTTGGTTTATATGAAGCAATGCAAGGTCACCCGGTAACTATTCGTTACTTGGATCCACCTCTACATGAATTCTTACCTAACGAAGATGAAGATATCAAAGAATTAGCTAAAGAAATGGGTCTATCTTTCGATAAATTAAAAGCAACTGTTGAAAGTTTACATGAAACTAACCCAATGTTAGGACATCGTGGCGTTAGACTTTCAATCACTTATCCTGAAATAGCAAAAATGCAAACTAGAGCTGTTATCGAAGCTGCTATTGAAGTGACTAAGAAAGGCTTAAAAGTAATTCCGGAAATCATGATTCCACTTGTAGGCGAAATCAAAGAATTAAAATATATCAAAGACATCGTTGTTGCTGTAGCTGATGAAATCATTAAAGAATCAGGAATTGAACTTGAATATTCTGTAGGTACAATGATTGAAATTCCTCGTGCAGCTATATTAGCTGATGAAATCGCTAAAGAAGCTGAATTCTTCTCATTTGGTACAAATGACTTAACCCAAATGACATTTGGATTCTCAAGAGACGACGCTGGTAAATTCTTAGCTGATTACTATGACAAGAAAATATTTGAATCTGATCCATTTGCTCACGTAGACGTTAAAGGCGTTGGTAAACTTATGGAAATTGCTGTTAAAGGCGGTCAAGCAACAAGACCTAATATCAAATTAGGAATTTGTGGTGAACACGGTGGCGATCCTGCATCAATTGATTTCTGTCATAATATTGGTCTTAACTATGTATCATGTTCTCCATTCCGTGTACCGATAGCAAGACTTGCTGCGGCACATGCAAACATTAAAAACCCAAGATAAATATTAATTTAATTATCACAAAAGAACCTATTTTTATAGGTTCTTTTTTCTTTCAATTAAAATAAACTAGGGCAGTTGACAATAATTATAGTATATACTATAATTAAATTGTACTTAGTTAGTTGGAAATCACTCATACGCGACGCACAGTTTTTAAAAGGGATTCGAGGTTTAACCCGTGTTGAACGCCTAAATTTTTTTAGGAATCCTAAAGGTTAAGCAAGAGATGCCCACGTAGAGGGTAGATGTAGTCTGCCAGAGTGATTTCCAACTGATTAAGTGCATTTTTTTACTAAAAAGAGGGATTATGTTAAGAGTAATTAGCGGAAAATATAAATCTAGGAAACTAAAAGAGGTTAAAACAATCTCCACTAGACCGACTACTGATAAGAATAAAGAGGTTCTTTTCAATACTTTAGGTCAGTATTTTGATGGAGGCTATGTTCTTGACCTTTTTAGTGGTAGCGGCGCTTTAGGTATTGAAGCTTTGAGCAGAGGATATGAGAATTGCGATTTCATCGATGATTCATTCCAAGCTGTTAAAGTTATCAAAGAAAACTTAAAAAGCTTAGATATACCGATAAACACTACCTATAAATTAGACGTCTTCAAATTCTTAGGAATGACGGAAAATAAATACGATTTGATTATTGCTGATCCGCCTTATAAGTTGAATCGTTATTTAGAAATCTTAGATTTAATCGATTATAGACAATTGTTAAATAAAAGTGGTATAATTGTTTTGGAATCGGATAATCATACTGATTTCCCTGATGTTTATAAAAGCTTTATAAAAACTAAAGAAAAAGTTTTAGGCAATTCTAAATTTACAATCTATGAAAAGGAGAAATAATATGAAAATAGGTTTCTACCCCGGAAGTTTTGATCCGATAACATTTGGTCATATCGATATTATCACCAGAGGTGCTAAACTTTTTGATAAACTTTATATCGCTATCTCAATAAACCCAAATAAAAAAACGCTATTTTCCGATGATGAAAGAGTTGAGTTAGTCAAAGAATCAATTAAAGAATTGAAGAATGTCGAAGTAATAAAATCTAGTATCTTAACTGTAGAACACTGCAAACAATTAAACGCAACTCATATCTTAAGAGGATTAAGAGCGGTTACTGATTATGATTATGAATTCCAAATGACTAATTTTAATCATGAGATATCTCCTGAAGTCGATACTGTTTTTTTGATGACTCAAGGCAAATATTCCTTCCTTTCATCTTCATCAGTTCGTGAACTTGCAATCTTCGGCGGAGATACCGCACCGTTTGTGCCACAACATGTAAAAAGAGCGATTGAAGAAAAAGTCAAAACTAAATAATAACATAAAATTTTATTAACTTTTTTCTTTACAAACTGACCTAATTCATTTATAATATTTATTGCGCGTGACTCGGTAGCTCAGCAGGATAGAGCAACGGCCTTCTAAGCCGTCGGTCGGGGGTTCGAATCCCTTCCGAGTCGCCATCATTAAACTATTCAAAGAGTCAGTTTCTGGCTCTTTAATTTTTTGACCCGGTAGCTCAGCAGGATAGAGCTGCGGCTTCCTAAGCCGTCGGTCGGGGGTTCGAATCCCTTCCGGGTCGCCATTTTTTTTACTAATAATTGATTGACCCGATAGCTCAGCTGGATAGAGCAGTAGCTTCCGGAGCTATGTGTCGGGGGTTCGAATCCCTTTCGGGTCGCCATTAATAATTAACACTACAAATATTTGTAGTGTTTTTATTTAACAAATAATCAGTTTTATTCGTTGCCCATTATGTATTTTAAGTCACTTTTAAGATATAATAAATAAGAGGTGATAACTTATGACCGAATTAAAATCAAATGAAACTGATCAATCAGTAGAAAATCAAGAACAAGAAATCCAAAAAGCTTGGTATAAAGAAGGCGTCGTTTATCAAATTTATCCAAGAAGTTTTTTTGATTCAAATAATGACGGTATCGGTGATATCAAAGGAATAATTCAAAAGATTCCTTACTTAAAAGATTTAGGCGTTGATATCGTTTGGTTATCTCCCGTCTATAAATCACCAATGGAAGATAATGGCTATGATATCTCTGATTATCAAGATATAGCTAAAGAATTCGGAACGATGAAAGATATTTCCGAATTGATAAAAAAATTCCATGAAAACAATATTAAATTAGTGATGGATCTTGTTATTAATCATACTTCAAGCGAACATCCTTGGTTTATTAAATCAGAAAATAAAGACGGTAAATATACCGACTATTATCACTGGGAAAAGAAAAAGAGAAATTGGACTTCTTTTTTCGGTGGCGATGCTTGGGAGTATTCCGAAAAAAGAGGCGAATATTACTTGCATCTATTCGCTAAGGGTCAACCTGACTTAAACTGGGACAATAAAGAAGTTAGAGAAGACATCAAGAAAATGATTAAATTCTGGTTAGATGCAGGGGTTGATGGGTTTAGATGTGACGTTATCAATATCATCGCTAAAAATGAATTGCATCCTAACGGAAAATTCAGATTCATTTTAAGAGGCAGGGAACATTATTTCGATAACCCTAAACTGCATGAATATCTTAAGGAGTTAAATGAAGAAGTCTTTAGTAAATACGATTGTTTTACCGTCGGTGAAACTGTCTTCGTAAATCCAAAAAGCGCTTCTGATTTAGTTTCTCCAGAAAGAAAAGAACTAAATATGGTATTTCAATTTGATCATATGGCCGCAGATAACACTGGTATAAAATGGTTTATAAAAAAATTCAAACCTTTTAATTTGAAAAGAGCTTTAAGCAAATGGCAAAATGAACTTAACGGTTGGAATACCTTATACTTAGAAAATCATGATCAAGCAAGGTCAATCAGCCGTTTTGGCAATTTGAACTACTATTATCAATCAGCCACTCTTTTAGCTACTATTATCTTTTTTCAAAAAGGTACTCCATTTATCTATCAAGGCCAAGAAATCGGCATGACAAACGCTCATTTCACTGAACTTAGCCAATATCAGGATATCGAAACTCATAACATCTATAAATTGGGAAGAAAACTTTTATACTCACATGATGAGATGATGAAGAAAATTAAGTTGATGTCTAGAGATAATGCGAGAACACCGATGCAATGGGACGATAGTTTTGAAGCTGGTTTCTCTAAAAAAAGACCTTGGTTAGACGTTAATGAAAACTATAAAATAATCAACGTCAAAAATAACTTAGAACAAGATAACACCATTCTTGATTATTATAAAAAAATCATTTCCTTAAGACACAAGGAAGAAATTATCGTCTATGGCGATTATGAGGATATCGATTATAAAAACAAGAAGATTTATGCTTATAAAAGAACGCTTGGCGAAGATGAACTTTATGTTCTGTGCAACTTCAGCGATAAGGTTATAAAAATTAAAGATTATCCTTTCTTAAAAGAAGAGATCGTCTTGAAAAATTATCAAGAAATTACCCCTAAAGTGATGAAGGAATATGAAGCGAGAGTTTATTTGAAAAAGAAGAAATAAAAAAATTGGCGTTAGATAATCTAACGTCAATCTTTTATTTTTTTAATCAACCTCTTTTTTATTTTACATACGCCGGTCACACAATCAATTATGCTTTCTTGAACCTTCATAAAGTCGACTTCAAAGGCTTTGGCATGAGGCGCTTCGGGAATCATTATAATATTTTTCTGTTCAACTTTTGCTTGTGAATAGAGCTGTTCAGCCATTTTAGGTGGAACCGGTTTATCTTTTTCACCTTGAATAATCAAGAAAGGAATATCGGAAGTTCTGATTTTTTTAATCGGTGCGATTTGTCCTAGACGGAAGTTATGAATAAAATGAGTAAATATCGATATTCCTGGAATAAAAATTACTAAAGCTTTACATTTCAAACTATGATACAAACTTCTTGGAAATGTTGTAAACCCAGAATCTAAAACCATAAACTTAATATTTTCTTTAACTTTAAAATCAGTTATTAGAGTGGAGATAGCTGCGCCCATTGAAACTCCGTGTAAATAAATTTCAGTATCGGTTCCATAATTTCTTAAAGCGTAGTTTATCCATTTCTTTAAATCATATTTTTCATAGTGACCCATCGAGGTAAAACTTCCTTCAGACTGGCCATGACCTCTAAGGTCGATTAAAAGAACCTTAAAACCTAAATCTGAATAAAGTTTAGCGATGATAATCATATCTTCACTTTTAGATTTATACCCATGAATCACTATAGCGAGCTTATTAGTGCTTTTTTCTAAGGACGGTAAATAATACCCATGTAACTTTAAATTATCGTAGGAACGAATAAAAACGTCGTCTTTAGGGATTTTTTGAAACCAATCATATGATGGTTTGTAAAAATCGCTGTCTTGATCTACTAAAGGTCTGATATTTTTTTTATAATCGATAAAGATTTTACGGTAAAACATATAAGCGATAAATAAATAGAGAATAACGACTATTAAAACTATTAAAACATAGTGGTACCAATACATCATATCACATCCTTTATGAGACCTATTTTATCATATATTTGAAGAAATTTATTTCGATAATTTAAACAATTCAAAAAATGCCGGCCAAAAGAATGTTTTTGTTGACAAAGAAGGGCTCTTTGTGTATAATACTTTCGTATGATTAACAAGCATACCGCACATACTTGGTTAGATTAAACTTATTGTGAAATATAAGTACCAAAACTTGGCGTGTCTTAAAAAAATATAATGAGGAGGTGCTTTACATGTACGCAGTTATTGAAACAGGCGGTAAGCAAGTAAAAGTTGAAGTTGGACAAGAAATTTACATTGAGAAATTAGAAGTTGAAGCTGAAGAAACATATACTTTTGATAAAGTATTGATGATCGGTGGCGACAAAACCAAGATTGGTAAACCTTATGTTAAAAACGCAACAGTTACTGCTAAAGTGGTTAAAAATGGTAAGGGTCCAAAAATTGTAATTTACAAATACGAACCTAAGAAACATTATCACCGTAAAAATGGTCATCGACAACCATATACGAAACTTACCATTACAGATATCAATGTCGAATAAGAGAAGAAAGAATAATTTGGAGGTGTTTTAAGTGATACTTAATCTAAATATACTTTGCCTTGAAGCTTCGAAAAAGGGTACTGGGTCCACTAAGAATGGTCGTGACTCTGCAGGTCGCCGTTTAGGAGCAAAACTATCTGATGGACAAGCTTGTAAAGCTGGTTCAATCATCTACCGTCAAAGAGGAACAAAAATTCATCCAGGAGAAAATGTAGGAATTGGTAAAGACGATACATTATTCGCCATGATTGATGGAATTGTTAAATTCGAAAGAATCGGAAGAGATAGAAAACAAGCAAGTGTTTATGCTGTAGAACAATAAGTAGATTAAAGCTTAGTATATTTTACTAGGCTTTTATTTTTTAATCTTTATCGTAAATGTAATTTTTTTGAAAATATAGTATAATATTAAGAAGAGGTTATGAATATGATAAAACATGTTAGAGACTTATATTTAAACAAATTTTATAAAGAACCAAAACATATTTATTTTTCGCCTGGTAGGGTTAATATTATCGGTGAACACACCGATTATACCGGCGGTTTAGTCATGCCTTTTTGTATTGATAAAGGAATTTATGGCGCTATTGAAAAAATTGAAGATTTAAGGATTAATATCTATTCGGAAAACTATACTATTCTAGGTATTATTGAAATTGATTTATTGGATTTACCTGAAAAGTTAGAAAACAATTTTAGTGATTATCTTGTCGGTGTTATCAAAGAGTTAAATAAGAATAATTATAAACTTAAACAAGGCTATAACATTGTTCTTACCAGCAATCTTCCAATCGGCGGAGGATTATCTTCAAGTGCAGCTCTTTCGCTTTTACTTTTAAGAATGCTCAATGATTTTGAAAACTTTAATTTAAGCGATTTAGCAATAGTTAAAATGGCTAAATCAGTCGAAAATAATTATCTTAAGGTTAACTGCGGCATCATGGATCAATTTGCAATCATGTTTTCAAAAGAAAACAGAGCGATTTATCTTGATACTTTCGATTTGACTTATGATTATGTTAAACTTGATTTCAAGGATTACGAACTTGTAATTATTAATTCAAACACTACTAGGAAGTTAGCTGATTCTAAATATAACGAAAGACAAGCTGAAACCAAAGAGATTCTGGCTATCTTAAATGAAAATATGAAAGTTGATCATTTAGGCGAACTCGAAGAAAATGAATTGTCTACTTATTTAGATTTTATAGTCGATGAGACTTTAAGAAAAAGACTTAAGCATATAATTACTGAGAATGCTAGGGTTAAACATGCAAAAGTAGCTTTAGAGCTTAATAATCCTTATCATCTAGGCGATTTGCTTAATGCATCACATAAATCCTTAAAGGATGATTATGAAGTCTCTACGGCGATTTTAGACGATTTAGTCAATATAGCGATTAAATCTGGTGCTTTAGGCTCCAGAATGGTTGGTGGCGGTTTTGGCGGTTCTACCTTAAATTTGGTTTTGAAAGATAATTTGGAAAGTTTTATTGAAAAATTTAAAGAAGAATATCATAAAAGATATGATACTAACTTTGTTTATAGTATCTTACAAGCAAAGGACGGAATAAAACAAATTGATTAGAAAAGCATTTGAAGCTGATTTAGAAGAGATTTCTAGTCTAGCTAAAATCGTCAGAGAAAATATGTTAGAAAGCGGTTTGAATCAATGGCTTGGAGACTATCCTGCTTATAGTGATTTTTACCGAGATTTTAAGAATGATGCTTTATATATAAAAGTTATTGAAGATAAAATTATCGGTTCAATCTCGATTTTACCAGAAAATGATCCAGCTTACCTTGAGGTTAGTTGGCAAAGCGATAAGGCTTTAGTGGTCCACCGAGTATTGGTTGAACCATCATTACAAGGAAAAGGAATCGGTAAGGAATTGATAAACCACTCTTTTTCTTTAGCAAAAGAAAAGGGTTATGAAGCGGTTAAAATCGATACTCATCCCGATAATTTAAAAATGCAGAAAATGTTAAAATCACTAAATTTTGTTTATCGAGGTTATTTATCATCAATCAATCGATTGGCGTATGAATTAGTGATTTAAGAGGAGATTATAAATGTTTATAGATGAAGTAAATATAATAGTTAGATCTGGTAAAGGCGGCGATGGAATCGTTTCTTTTAGACGTGAAAAACATGTGCCTTTAGGCGGACCTAACGGTGGTGATGGCGGAAAAGGCGGTTCAATTATTTTTGTAGCAGATGAAGGAATGTCAACTTTGATGGATTTGAAGTTTCAAAAGCATGTTTTCGCTAAGCCTGGTGAAAACGGAAAAACTAAAAATATGCGCGGTAAAGATGCTCTCGATGAGATTGTTAAAGTTCCACTTGGTACGACAGTTTATAAACAAGATGACAATGAAGTCTTAGCTGATTTGGTAACGCATGGACAAAGAGAAATCATTGCTTTAGGCGGAAAAGGCGGCAGAGGAAATGCATCTTTTTCAAGCTCGAAGAATAAAGCGCCAAGAATCCAAGAAAACGGAGAACCGGGAATTGAACTTGCACTTCATATCGAACTTAAATTATTAGCTGATGTCGGTATTATTGGTTTTCCATCAGTCGGTAAATCTACTTTGATAACAATTCTATCGAATTCAAGACCAAAGATCGCAGATTATCCTTTTACAACACTTGTGCCTAATTTAGGGGTTGTATCTAGGAATAACGTTAAACCGTTTGTCTTAGCTGATATGCCAGGTTTAATAGAAGGGGCATCTTTAGGCCAAGGTTTGGGGATTCAGTTCTTAAAACATATCGAAAGAACTAGAGTTTTAATTCATATGGTCGATATGTCTAATGAGAGTTTAAGAGATCCTTATGAAGATTATTTAATTATCAATAAAGAATTAGAAGAATATAATCCGCAATTGTTATTAAGACCGCAGATTATCGTGGCTTCAAAGATGGACCAAGAAGAAGCTAAAGATCGTTTAATTGAGTTTAAGAAGCATTTTGATGAAATGACAGATATTATTCCGATCTCAGCTTTAACTAATGATAACTTAGATAAATTAGTCTATAGAGTAGCTCAATTATTGGAAGAAACACCATTTTTCTATAAACAAGAAGATGTAATTGATGAGTATGTAGAATATAATTTTGTCGATAATGACGATGAAATAATTATTGATAAAATTGCTAGCGATAAATTTGAAGTTAGTGGTAAATTGGTTGAAAAAATGCTAAATAGGTCTAATTTAATGACTGATGAAGCGGTAACCATCTTCCTAACTAAGCTAAGAAAAGCTGGTTTGGACGATAGATTAAGAGAAGCCGGAGCTAAAGAAAACGATATTATCGTAATCGCCGGAGATGAATATGAGTTTATTGAATAAAATTTTCAAAAATAAATAAGAATTTTATTTGATATTTATATGTATTTAATATATTTATTATTTGTTAATATTATATTATTTATATGTTATAATTGTGATGGTTTTTATTTGAAAATTTTTTAAGTCGAGGAGAGAAATATGTACAATTACATTAAAGGTAAGATAACCGAGATCAATCCAAATTATATAACCTTAGATAATAGCGGGATTGGCTATAAACTTTTAACGCCAAATCCTTATAATTTCGCCATTGATAGTGAAGTAACCTGTCATATTTATCAAAAGGTTACTGATGACGCTATCAATTTATACGGATTTAAATCCAGCGATCAAAGAGATTTATTTATTAA
>JAVEVN010000030.1:0-9706 GCA_034005025.1 Candidatus Izemoplasmatales bacterium
TAATCCACCGAAGTTCATTGTTAAATGAGATAAAGATAGATGTATTTCAGAGTTTTCTTCAACCAATTTACGATCAGCTTGAATACTGATAATTTGTTTATTTTTAGCAATTAAGTTTTCTTTTTTTGCGATTTGTTTTTCGATATTTTTTAATACTGATTCATCTGAATTTTCTGACTTTGAAAGTTCTTTTCTTAAAACTTCAATTTCATTTTGTTCTGATTCATTTTCTTTTTCCAACTTGATAAATTCATTTTCTAATCTCCTAATCATCAATCGACTTAAATTGTCTCGTTTGCTTTTATACTTAGAAATTAATTCATCAATCTTGTTTTCTTTTTTGGTGATTGAAATATTAAATTTATTCTTTTCTTCATCTGTTGGCGGAGTTTTTGAATTAGCAAATTGTTCATTCTTGAAATCTATTTCATTTTGGATAAAGATTCTCTTTTTATATAACTTAACTAATTTTCTCGTATAGTAAATTCTTAAGTAGTGATTAATTCTTTGTTTAATTTTATCAATAATAGTATTCATCATTCTTGACTCTCCTTTTTAGACTTTTTTAGAAGAATCTTCTTTTTAATTTTCCATTTTAATTTGTCAAACAAACCGACAATACCAGTAGGAAAATACATGATTACAACGATAATTAATACACCACTGATGATAAACGAGAAATTAGCCAATGGTCCGTCGGAGAAAATTTCCTTAAAGACCATTAAATCTAATCCGAAAATTACAAAGGTTCCAATCAAAACTCCCCAGATTGATTTAGAGCCGCCAACAACTACGGCAGCTAAAATATTTAAGGCAATAGCCAATCCCCAGGTTGAACCCATAGAGAATTTAACGTAAGCCATATAGAAGATTCCGCCGATAACTGCATAAACTGTCGAAACCATAAATGCTAGCAAGCGATATTTTATAACGCTTATTCCCATCGCTTGCGCGGCTGAGTCACTATTTTTAACAGCTAAAAGCGCTCTTCCAGTAGGACTATATATTAAATTATAAGTCAATATCATGGCGATGACAACCGCTATGATTAAAATAACAAAAGTTTGGTTTTGAGTTAAGGTTTGTCCGAATAGTCTAAAAACAGAGAATGTAGTTCCAGAAACGCCACCGGTGAAACGATCGAAGTTCTTAAATAACTCAATCATTATTTCCGATAATCCCAAAGTGACAATTGCCAAATACATTCCTTCAATTCTTAAAGACACCACTCCAAACAAAGTCCCTACAAATAATGCTATGATAATTGCGATTAAAAACGCTAAGGCAAATGGTAAGTTCAAAACGTCCATCACCGTATAAATCGTAAAGGTACCTATCGCAATGAACGATGAAGTTCCAAGTGAAGCAAGCCCACCATAACCGATTAATAATGAAAACCCTAATCCAACTATAAAGAATATTAGAGTTTTAGCTATTGAAGCTACGAAAGTAATCGATAAATAATCATTGAATATCGGTATTAAAGTTAATGCTATGCCGAATAATACAAATCCAAAAAAAGGATGTTTCGACATTTTCTTGAGGTATAATTTAACTTTTTTCATAAATTACACCTTCTTCGCAATCTTCTTACCAAATAATCCTAAAGGTTTTAATAAGACGATAAACATAATGAATAAATAAAGTACCGTATTACCCCAAGGATTAAAGTAAGTTGAAAATAAATTATTTAATGTCGTTAAAATGACAATACCGATAACCGGCCCATGGAAGGTTGAAAAACCTCCTAAAATAGCCGCAAAGAAAGCTTGAACTTGAATTGCGATCATAAAGTAAATCGTAACATTTCCAAATGTTCCTTTATTAGAAGCAATCAACACCGCCGCTAAAGCTCCAAGTCCACCGGCAATCGCCCAACTCATAGCTGTAATAAATCTCGTATTAATTCCCATCATTGAAGCTACTTTTTCATTTGAGGCAGTAGCTCTAACTCCTAATCCCCATTTTGTATATTTCAACATGATAAAGATAATCGCTAAAATGATGAAAGCTATGAAAAATCCTAAAAGCATATGATATTTAATTCTAATACCAATATTAGCTAACATATCAACTACGCTTAATAAAAACTTATCGATAAAGGTATCGGTTAAATTCCCACCGATTCTTGGTAAAGATCGATCAGATATTCCAAATAAGAAAGGGATAAATCCAGAAAGAATCAAAACTACACCCATCGTTACAATTTGTTTGCCGATTGGCGAGATAAATTTTGCATTCCTAAAAACTAAAACATCAATTAACATTGAGAACAAGAAACTCACCACAATTCCGGCTAATATCGCAAGCAAATAAGCTAAAAACGTCGGAGACGGTAAATTCCCTTGAATGTCAGGAACAGGCATTAAAATATAAGTCGTGATATAAGCAGCTAATGTTCCAATCATCCCTTGAGAAAAGTTTGTAGTAAATGATGTTTTAAATATTAAAACAATCGCAAAAGTTGCAAGAGCAAGAGGCGCAGCTTGTAATAAACTATTAACGATTAAATCTATAACAAACATATCTTACCCCCATCTAATGATATTAGCGGCCCATACATAACCAATACCAGCGGCTATCATACAAACAACGCTACCTTCTTTTACCTTCTTTTCTTCTAATGCTTTATGCAATGATAATATTTGGTCTACTTGACCAATATGACCATAGTCTTCTAAATAAATTGTTTGATCTTCGCTTAAACCAAGTTCATCCAACATGTATTTATGACCTGATCTTTTTATATGAAGAATTGCCAAATAATCGATATCTTTTCTAGACATATCGCTTTTTTCTAAAGCTTTGTCAATACACATAAACCAATTTGGCATCGATACTTCATTAAGTCTATCTTTCATCTTTTTAGGTTCCATAAGCCTTAATGATTTTTTCGCTTCTTCTAAATTATCGCAAGTTATTGGATTGGCTGTACCGCCAATTTCAACACCAGCAGTTCTTGACAAAGAACCGTCAGCGATAATATGAGAACCTAAAAGTAAGTTCTTACCATAATTTTTCTTTAAGATTATTGCGCCGCCACCAGCGCCAAGATTAAACATCATCGACATATCCTTATCGGCATAGTCAACGAAATCACCGTTTCTATAGCCGCCGACAACCATTACAAGATTAACTTCATCATCAGCTATTAACATGTCTTTAGCCATTTTCATAGCTGAAACAGTTGTACAACATCTATTGGCAACGTCAATACCCCAGGCATTAACGGCACCAATCTTATCTTGGATATAAAGAGCACTTGTAGTTAAAGGATATTCCTTCCACTCTTCGCCAACACAGATAATTACGTCAATATCTTTAGGATCGACACCAGTGTTTTTTAATGCATCTAAAGCGGCTAAAACTCCCATTTCTTGAGTGCCGTCATTTTCGCCAGGAACCCTCTTTTTAACTATCCCTAACTTTTCAACGACTGCTTCTTCAGCCCAAATGCCATTGGTTTTTTCACTGATTTCTTTGGCGGTCATATAATTTTCTGGCAAATAAATACCAGTCCCAACAATTCCCACAGTTGGTTTATTCATATAATCACATCTTTCTAGTTAAATTTTTTTATAGTCTCATTCCACCATCAGCTTGAATGGTTTGTCCTGTTATATATGATGCATCATCACTAGCCAAGAAAAGCGCTACTTTAGCAATTTCCTCAGGTTGTCCCAAACGTTTTAACATCGTAAGTCCAGCAAATTTATCTAATAAATCTTGTGGAACTGTTTTTAAGATATCAGTCATAACGTATCCTGGAGCAATTGCATTAACTCTGACAGGAACGCCTTTTCTAGCAAACTCTTTAGCCCAAGTTTTCGTCAAACCGATAACTCCAGCTTTAGTAGCCGCATAATTAGCTTGACCGATGTTTCCAAACACTCCGACAACTGAAGAAATATTAATGATTGATCCACCACCGATTTCTTCCATTTGTGGTCCGATATATCTAACTAAATTAAAAATACCTTTTAAGTTGACATTGATAACTGCATTCCACATATCATCAGTCATTTTTCTAGTCATTGAATCTTTTGTTATTCCAGCGTTATTTACTAAGATATCAATTTTTCCATATTTTTCAATCATATCATCATAGAAAGCTTTACAGCCTTCAACATCAGTAATATTTAATTGATAATAAGAAACATTATCCATTTCATATGTCATTTCGCCCATATCTACAGCAGTAACTTTTGCGCCTTCATTAGCTAAAGCTTTACAAATCTCTGCGCCAATACCTTTGGCTCCGCCTGTAACAACAGCTATTTTATCTTTTAATTTCATAATTTTTTCTCCTTCTTATCTCTTAATTACGACAGCAGTTCCCATACCGCCACCGATACATAAACTAGCTAAACCTAAATGTTTATCTTGTTTAATCATTTCGTGCAATAAAGTAACAACTATTCTATTACCGCTAACACCAACAGGATGACCTAAAGCAATAGCTCCGCCATTTGGATTTGTAATAGAAAGAATTTCTTCTTCAGTCATTTGATGTTCTTCAGCTAATTCTTTAACAACGCCTAAACTTTGTGAAGCGAAAGCTTCGTTAAGTTCGATAAGTTCAACGTCTTTTAATTTTAACTTATAATTATTTGTTAAATTTCTAATAGCCGGAACCGGACCTAATCCCATATAGTTAGGATCAACCCCACCTTGACCGATAGCTACGATTTCCGCTAATACCGGCAAATCATATTTTTTAACCATCTCTTCGCTTGCAATAATTGTAAATGAAGCGCCGTCGTTAATTCCAGATGAATTCCCAGCTGTTACTGAACCGTCTTTAACAAAAGCCGGTCTTAATTTAGCAAGAATTTCTGGAGTAGTTGTTCTATTAGGATATTCATCGTTTTCAAAAACAATGTCACCTTTTCTTCCCTTTATGACTATCGGAACAATCTCATCTTTAAATCTACCGCTATCAACCGCATTTATCGCTTTTCTTTGCGATTCATAAGCAAATTTATCTTGATCTTCTCTAGAAATACTATGCTTATTAGCAATGTTTTCTGCCGTAATACCCATATGAGTATTAGTGAAAGCATCTGTCAAAGCATCGCTTATCATATGATCAACCATCTCCATGTTGCCCATCTTGCTTCCCCATCTAACCTTACCAGGAACCATGTATGGAGCGTTTGACATCGACTCAACTCCACCAGCTACTACCAATTCACTAAATCCAGCTTGAATACCCATATAAGCATTCATAATTGTTTTCATACCGCTACCACAAACCATATTTAAAGAATAAGCGGGTACGGTTTCAGGAATTCCTGAATTGATTGAAATTTGTCTAGCGATTCCTTGACCAACGTTAGCCGGTAAAATATTACCAACAATAACCTCGGTAATCTTATCTACTGGAACCTTCGTTTCAGCAAGTAGAGCTTTTAATACTTGAGTTCCAAGTTCTTGTGGATGCACATCTTTTAAGCTTCCCATAAATGAACCGATAGGACTTCTCTTAGCACCGACGATAAAAACTTTTTTATTCACTATTTAAATCCTCCTCTAATAATTTTTAATAAATATGAATAATTGTTCATATTTGATTTAATTATAATCAAAAAACACTCAAAATGTCAAGCGCTTTCATCGATTTTAAAAAAACTGTAAATTTTACAGTTTATCCCTATATTATAGGGTTTATAAAGAAAATCACCAAAAATAGCGATATACTATTAATTTTTATTTAAGAAAAATCTATAAAAGCATTTATGAAGCTTTATTCATATATTTATTTCCAGAAAAAGCCTTGAACTTTTGGATTTAATAAACTACAATATACACGGTGATATTATGACAAGAATAAATGCTCGTCTTCCGAAAACAAAAGTTGGCGAAAAGTCTTTCAAAAAAATTATAAAAGCTGGTAAATACCTATATGGTAAAGCTGGGTATAACTCTACTTCAATTAACGATATAATTGCTAGAGCTAAAGTAGCCGCTGGAACCTTTTATATCTACTTCGATTCAAAGCTCGCTCTTTATTTATATCTTTTAGATGAATATGGTCATAATATTAGAAGATTAGCGGCTGAAGCCACTAAAGATTGTAAAAACAGATACGAAATTGAAAGAGCTGGTTTAAAAGCTTTTATCATGTATGTAAAAAAAGACCCCCTTGCCTACAAGCTAGTTTGGGAATCTTTATTTGTCGATCCAGAGATTTTTAGGAATTATTATATGAACTTCGCAGAAAGTTATACAAAACATTTAATACCTTATGTAGAAATAGGAGAAATTAGAGACGACATAGATTTAGAAACTGTTTCTTACATATTAATGGGTATATCAAACTTTGTCGGTTTACAAATTGTCTTCAATGATAAATCAACTGAAAAAGACATTGATTTTGTCGTTGATGAAAGCATGAAATTACTTAAAAACGGTATATTTAATCAATAATAAAAGCCAATTTTACATTCCTGTTAAATTGGCTTTTTTATTTTTATTTAATTAAATGATTAAATGAAAACATATCCCATGGGGATTTGTGAATCATCTTTTCTGCATCACTTACAGATACAGGTTCAGAGAAATGATATCCCTGCATAAAACGAATATCCCATTTATTTAATAATCTAATGGTATCTTCGTCTTCTACTCCTTCAGCTACAACAATCTTTTGATTGGCTTTAGCGAGTTCAATAACCTTTTTAATTCTTTCTAGTTGAGCGTCATCGCTTGTAATCATTAAAAGATTACCTCTAGAGATTTTAATGATTGAAGCGCTGATTTTATGCATATCTTCAATAATTGCGTAATCAGGACCAGTATCATCAACTGCCATCCTAAATCCATATCTTCTAAATTCTCTTAAATTATGTTGCGCAATTTCATTATTGGTCACATTATAATATTCTAAAATTTCTAAACAGAAGTTTTCTGGACTTAAACCGTATCTTCCGGTAATTTCAAAAAATTGTCTTGCTAAATCTTCTACATAAAGTTGTTTAAGACCTAAATTAATCGAAATAAAGAAATCTCCTAATTTAAAACTTTTTTTCCAAGCTGCATACTGTTCGGCTACCTTATCAAATCCCCAAATACCAAACCAAGTGATATCTCCGGTTAAATCCATAACATTTAAGAATTTACCGGGTGATAAAATCCCCATGGTTGGGTGTTGCCAACGGAGAAGTGATTCTAAGCCGATAATCTTACCGGTTCTAACATCAACTATCGGTTGATAATAAAGTATGAATTCATCATTTTGAATTGATTTTTTAATTTGTTTATAATAATCAATATTGAACTGTTCTTTTTCAATTAAATTTTGCGAATACATGTAAAAGCGGTTTTTACCTTCTTTTTTCGCTACATAAACAGCTATCTCAGCATTTTTCAATAGAGCTTCGGCTGTGATGCCGTCATATGGGAAAAGACAAACACCGACAGAAGCGGTTAACTCTCTGTCATCAAGTTTGACAGGTTGTTTAAATAAATCAAGGATTTCGCCAGAAATTTGATTGATTTTTTCATTATCGATATCACCGTTAAAATAATAAATAAAGATATCTTGTTCATAATGTCCAGCAATCGAACCTTTAGTACTATACTTCTTTAATCTTTTAGTGAATTCATTGATAATCTTATCGATATCTTTTTGTTCATAGCTATCGACGATATACCTAAAATTATCAAGATTAATAGCGAAGAATAATCTAAGTTCTCCTTCTTTAATATTAGCAATATCATTATTGATAGAAGCTAAAAGCGGATTTACCGATACGCTTTCGCCAACCTTGTCCATTACCGTCTCAACGTTAGCTTTATCCTTTTCCATACTCTCTTTTTCCAGTTTATTCTTTTTGAAATTGAAGATAACATTTCGATATAAAAAGAATAAAGCAACTCCAGTAATGACAATAATGACTATTGCGACTACTATTTCCCAAGGTTGAGCCGCGTTATTAGGATCCGTTAAAAATAATAAATCAATCATAATTCACCTCTTTATTTTCTTGCTAGAACATCCATTCTTCTTGCTTTAGCAATCTTATAGAACATTTTAATAAAAGCGTTTAATGCTTCTTCAGTTAAAGGTTCGCTAATCATAAAACCTTGGAAGACGTCAGTACCGATTTGTTTTAAGTACTCATATTGTTTCTTAGATTCAACGCCTTCAGCGATTACCATCATATCCAAGTTATGAACTAAATTGACGATGGTTGCGACTATCTTAGTATCGTTATCAGTGCTAAAAATACCGTCAATAAAACTTTTATCTATTTTAATATTATCAAAAGCAATCTGTCTTAGATAAGTCAATGATGCATAACCTGTACCAAAATCATCCAAAGAGAATTTGATACCCAAAGCTTTTAAATCAGCAATTTTTTCTTCAATCATCACGGTTGAATCAAGGAAAACACTTTCGGTTAATTCCAAAGATAAATACTCAGCCGAGATATCTGTTTCTTTGATGATTTGTTTGACAATATCAACGAAATCATATTGCATTAACTGAATTGAAGAAACATTGACGCTGATGGTAAATTCTTTACCATACAGTTCTTTTAATCTTACCTGCATATTGCAAGCTTCTCTTAAAACCCAAGTGCCTATCGGTACGATCATATAGTTTTCTTCGGCGTTAGTAATGAAATCATTTGGAGATATTTCGCCTAAAACTGGTGAATTCCATCTAACAAGCGCTTCAAAACCATACATTTCGTTTTTATTACTAATCAAAGGTTGATATTTTAAATATAACTCACTATTGTCAATTGTTCTTGATAATTGCTCGGAAACTTGTGCTTTATAAGAAATCTCTCTAGCGATATTTTCATTGTAGAACAAATAACGTTTACTTTGTGATTGTCTTGCTTTATAAAGTGCTGTATCACTCTTTTTAACTAAATCATCAAGTACAGAGCCGTCAGTCGGATAAATTGAAATTCCGATATAGAATTTAACTTCTAACCTAATGGTTTTGATTGTTAAAGGTTCTTTGAAATGAGCGAGAATTTTAGAGATATTACTTTCGACATATTCTAAAGAAGGAATGTCTCTCATAATATAGATAAATTCATCATGGCCGTTAGCATATAAAAATTCAGAATTTTCAAGATATTCTTTCAATTCATGAGAGATATTTTTCAAGAGATTGTCACCGACAATCTGCCCTTTAATTATATTGATATTTTTAATATTTTCAACCTGGAAAACACAAATCGCTGTTTTTTTATTGCCTGATAAAACAAATTTATTGATATCTAATTTTGCAGCAGAGATGTTCTTAAAACCAGTTAAAGCATCATAAGCAAAAGTGTCATAAACCAAATCAACCTGTCTTGATATTTCTTTGCTCATCAGATTGATTGCGTCACCAATTTCTTTGATTTCATTATTTTCTAACAGATTTACTGTTATATCGTAATTTCCGTTTTTAATTTCTTCAATTGATTCTAAGATTTTGCTGATTGGAACTAAAGTTTTTTTAATTCTTCGGTTCAAAATTATTGAAATAATATAAACTAATAAGCCAATAGCTATAAGAACAAAAGCAAAAATCATTTCAATTGAAAAAATCGTTGAATTGTCAATTAAAATTATAATTCTCCAGCCGAAATCTTCTAAATCATTATAAGTTACTAAATAGTCCGTATCAAAAACTTTTTGATTAACCACAACATCGGCTTCATAATTGTTTAATAGATTATTTAAACCACTATCTTCA
>JAVEVN010000031.1:0-9504 GCA_034005025.1 Candidatus Izemoplasmatales bacterium
TGGTTTAGCTTTTGTTCAAGCGTTAGCAATGACTTTTGCATTCCATGGCCAAAATGATGGGTTATTCATTCAAGAAGTAACTGACTGGATAGCTTTGAGCAATAATGAAGGTTTATGGTTCTTAATCTATTTCTACATTGCAGTAGTATTAACAGCCGGTACAGCTTTTATGATTTGGTTAGCTGATCAAATTACTTTAAGAGGTATTGGTAATGGTTCTTCAATGTTGATTGTTGGTGGTATTATTATCGCCTTCCCAGGAACTATTGCTTCTTTAGTTCAATATTATATTATTGACCAAAATAACGCGCTTGGTGGCAATGTATTCGCTAATCAAGGTGGCTTGACTGGTTATATCTTATTTGGAGTAAGCATTTTAATGTTCGTTGTCGTTTTAGTTGGTATCACTTACATGCAATTAGCGGTAAGAAAAGTTCCAATTCAATATGCCAACAGACCAGGAAGTGCTAAATTCAAAGGTAAATCAGAATCAAACATTCCGATTAAATTGAATACTGCATCAGTTATACCGGTTATCTTCGCATCGATTATCTTATCTTTGCCAATGACGATAACTCAATATATAATAACTGATCAAACTTCACCTACGCTTAATTGGATGAATCAAATATTCTCATTCAATCAACCTATCGGTTTTGCGATTTATATAATCTTAATTTTTGTTTTCACATTCTTCTATTCATTTATTTTGGTTAAACCAGAACAAATAGCAGAAAATTTGAACAAACAAAATGCTTATATTCCTGGGGTTAGACCTGGAGCTGAAACTGAAAGTCATATTACAAAAATTTTATTCAGAGTAACTGTTGTTGGAGCGCTTTACTTAGTTGTAATTGCCGCTTTACCAATTATCACATCAATGGTTCTAGGACATACTTACGCTCAAATCGGCGGTACATCATTGTTGATCGTTGTTGGGGTTGCTTTGGAAACTGCTAAACAAATCGAAACTGATACTCAAGAAAAAGCTTACGCTGGATTTATGAGATAGTTCGATAATGATTAATCTATTAATAATGGGTAAACCAGGAGCTGGTAAAGGAACCCAATCAAATAAATTGTTAAAACATTATAAACTTACTCATATCTCAACCGGTAATATTTATCGCGAAGAGATTAAAAAGGGAAGTGCAATCGGTGTTGAAGCAAAGAAATATCTTGATGAAGGTAATTTAGTTCCTGATAAAATGACCAATGACATCGTTTGGGACATCTTAAAGAAAAAAGATTATCCTCACGGTTTCATGTTAGATGGATATCCAAGAACCAGAACTCAGGCAGAAGCTTTAGATGAGATGCTTCATAGCTTAGGCATAAGTCTTTCAGCTGTCATCAATGTTGATGTTAAAGATGAAGTATTGTTACATCGTATGGCAGGCAGAAGAGTATGCTTAAATTGTGGACATACATACCATTTAGACTATCATCCGCCTAAAGTTGAAGGAGTTTGTGACCATTGCGGAAACAAATTAATTCAAAGACCTGATGATTTAGAAGAGTCTGTAATGAATCGTTTAGCTATTTACAATGAAAAAACAAAACCATTATTAGATTATTACGATGAAAAGAATCTTTTAGTGGTTATCGATGGAGAACAGTCAACAAATAAAGTTTTCCATAACATTATTAAAAAATTAGGTGAGGAATAATGGTAACATTAAAATCTTCTAGAGAAATCGAATTGATGAAAATCGCAGGTAGGATTGTTGCTTTAGCGCATGAAGCTGCTAAAACAATGATTAAACCTGGAGTTTCTACTAAACATATCGATGATTTGATAGAAAGTGTTATTGTTAAGAATGGAGCAATCCCCTCATTTAAAAATTACGGTGGTTTTCCCGCATCAGCATGCATATCAATCAATGACGAAGTTGTTCATGGAATCCCAAGTAGCGACCGCATATTAAAAAATGGAGACATTGTTTCTGTTGATATCGGAGCGAACTATAAGGGTTATCATGGCGACAGCGCTTGGACATATGCATGCGGGGAAATATCCGATGATGCAAAAAGATTGATGAAAGGTACGGAAGAAAGTTTATTTAAAGGTTTAGAATTTGCTAAACCGAATAATCATTTATCCGATATCTCACACGCAATTCAAAAACACGCGGAATCTTTAGGATTTAGCGTAGTGAGAGAATTTGTTGGACACGGTTTAGGCAGAGCCTTACATGAAGATCCACAAATTCCAAATTATGGTTTGCCTAATCGAGGAATCGTATTAAAGCCGGGTATGACTCTGGCAATTGAACCGATGATAAATTTAGGCAGAAAGGAAGTCAGAGTATTATCTGACGGTTGGACGACAAAAACCAGAGACGGTTCTTTATCAGCTCATTATGAGCATTCGATATTGATAACCGAAGACGGTTATGAAATCCTGACACAAAAAGGGGAGTGATTTATTTGGCAAAAAAAGATGATGTCATTGAAATGACGGGAACAGTTATAGAAGTTTTGCCCAACGCACAATTTATAATTGAGCTAGAAATCGGACACCGCATAATCGGACACGTTTCTGGTAAAATCCGCATGAATTACATACGCATTTTACCAGGTGATAAAGTCAAAGTTGAATTATCAACTTATGATCTAACACGTGGGCGAATAACATATCGCATGAAATAAAAAAAATTAGAGGAAAGATTTTAAGGAGGTAATGGTATGAAAGTAAGACCATCTGTAAAAAAAATCTGTGATAAATGTAAAATTATTAAAAGAAATGGCAAGGTTCTTGTCATTTGTGATAATCCAAAACATAAACAAAGACAAGGGTAATAGGAGGTAACTATGGCACGTATCGCAGGAGTAGACATTCCTAGAGAAAAAAGAGTTGTTATCTCTTTAACTTATGTATATGGAATCGGTAGAACCAGGGCTGAAGAAATTTTAAAAGCTTGTGGTATCTCAGAAGATACAAGAGTTAAAGACTTAACAGATGAAGAAGTAGTAAAAATTCGTCAAGAAGTTCAAAAATTTACAGTTGAAGGTGACCTAAGACGCGAGAGAGCAATGAACATCAAACGTTTACAGGAAATCGGAAGTTACCGTGGTTTAAGACATCGTAGAGGTTTACCTACACGTGGTCAAAACACACGTAACAATGCTAGAACTCGTAAAGGTCCTAGAAAAACTGTAGCTAATAAGAAGAAATAAGAAGGGAGATTGAATTAAATGGCACGTAATGTAAGAACTAAACGTCGTGTGAAAAAGAACATTCCGTTAGGGATAGCACATATTCATTCGACTTTCAACAATACAATTATAACTATTACTGATCCAAAAGGTAATGCAATTTCATGGAGTTCGTCAGGAGCTATCGGTTACAAAGGTAGCCGTAAATCAACTCCTTTCGCAGCTGGATTAGCATCAGAAGCCGCAGCTAAAGCAGCTATGGATAACGGTGTTTTAAAAGTTGAAGTTGAAGTTAAAGGACCAGGACCAGGTAGAGAAGCAGCAATTAGAAGTTTACAAGTAGCGGGATTAGAAATCACAGCTATCAAAGATGTTACACCAGTTCCCCATAACGGATGTCGTCCACCAAAACGACCACGCGGGTAGGAGGTAATTTATGAAGGACTTGAAATTCGAAAAACCTAAGACAGACACTGTTGAAATCGAAGATAATTATGGTAAATTCGTTATTTCACCTCTTGAAAGAGGTTACGGTATCACTCTAGGTAATTCTTTGAGACGAGTTTTATTGTCTTCATTACCTGGTGCAGCGATTGTCAATGTAAACATTGAAAATGTAGTTCATGAATTCACACCAATTGAAGGCGTAGTTGAAGATGTTACTACAATTATCTTAAATTTAAAAGGTGTTATATTATCAATTGATAATGAAGATTCTAACGTTGAGAAGCGTTTAGAAATATCTTTTGACGGACCTGGAGACGTTTTCGCATCTGATATCGTCTGTGATGAAGAAGTAGAAATAATGAATCCTAATCACTATATCTGTCACGTTAACAAAGGTACTTTAAGAATGCATATGAAAGCTAGACGTGGCAACGGCTATGTCAGTTCTAAACAAAATTCTGAATATACTGATGAAGTTAACGATATTGCAATAGATAGTATCTTTACACCAATTACAAGAGCTAATTATCAAGTGGATAAAACCAGAGTTGAAGATTCAGGTGACTATGATAAATTAACTATGGAAATCTGGACTAACAGGGCGATAAATCCAAAAGATGCAATTGGTACTGCAGCTAAAATGCTAGTAGATCACTTGCAGACAATCATTGATCTTTCTGAAGCTAAACTTGAAGAAGATTTCATGATTGAAAGAAAAACTGAAGAAATCAATCGTAATTTAGAAAAACCGATTGAAGATTTGGATCTTTCTGTACGCTCTTATAACTGTTTAAAAAGAGCTGGCATCAATACTTTAGGCGAATTGATTGAAAAGAGCGAAGAAGACATGATGCGAGTGAGAAATCTAGGTAAAAAATCATTGAAAGAAGTTAAGCAAAAGCTTGAAGAGATGAATTTAAGCTTGGCTAAACACTAATCGATAGGAGGAAATCATGAGTAGAGGATATACAAAACTTAATCGTAATAGCGCTAATCGTAAAGCACTAATTCGTGATTTGGCTACACAACTTATTATGCATGGAAAAATCGAAACCTCTGTTGTTAAAGCTAAAGAAGTTAGAAGAACAGTAGAAAAATTGATTACTCTTGCTAAAAAAGGTGACTTAAATTCAGCTAGAATTGCCGAAAAAACTGTTAGAGAATTAAAAATTGACGATCAATATGCATTGGTAAAACTTCTTAAAGAATTAGGACCAAAATATCAAGATCGCAATGGCGGATATACACGTATTTATAAAATTGGACCACGTCAAGGTGATGCTTGCCCAATGGCTATTATTGAATTAGTATAAGAAGAAATGCCTATGGATAAATTTATTCATAGGTTTTTTTATTGTTTATTAAAATAAATTAAAAAAATAGGTAATTAATGTTATCATATTTATGTATTTATGTTTATAGGTGATAGTATGAAAATAAGATTTCAAAGAGTGAAAACAAAATTAGGTTTTTTAAATAAAATGAGCCTAATTATTAATAATGCTTTTATTTATGATTTAAAAAATGGCGAAGTTTTTACTTATGAATCAAACGATATTAAAACAATCCTAATACAAGCAAAACCTTTAGTGAAAGACTTAATAATACCAGTTGATAATTTTAATGAATCAGTTGACATACTCTTACAATTTAAGATTAAGTTATTCAACAATTATATTCATGCAATAGTCTCAGAAAACGGTAAATTAATCGGAACTTTTCCGATTGAAGAGATTAATTGATGATAAAGGAATTCAAAAAGACCAATTAACAGAATTTCAAATTAGAATTGAAATGTATTAAGGGGTAAATTATGGATAAAGAAAAACAATTTTTAACACTTTTTAATGAACTTGAAGAATATTTAAGAATTAAATATCATAAAGGCGATTACTCATATACTGGTTTTGTGACTCGGCTTTATCAAATTAAAAAAAGTAAAGAAAATGTGATTATAAATAACAATCACAATTTTGAATTGATCAAGCAAGCTGCGCAAATAAGAAATATTATTGCTCATAATAATGATGTTTTGGTTCCTAGCGATAGATTCATTTTAGAGTTTGAAAACTTAGTAAATAAAATTACCAAACCAAAAACTGTCAGAGATATAATGACTTGGTATAACGATTTAAAGACAGTTGGATTAAATGATTCGATCGGTGATGTTATTGATTTACTCAAAGTTTCTGGATTTTCAACTATTCCAGTTATTTCAGGAGATGAACTTATCGGCGCGTTTACTGAAAAATCTTTATACGATTTTTTAAGTTTGCATCAAAAAAAATCGATTGATAAATCGATGAAGATCAAAGACATCATCGAGGCAATCGACTTAAATAATCATCCGAGAAAATATTATGATTTTGTCTCTGTGCATACCAATATTTATGATGCTTATGAACTTTTTAAAAAGGATAAATCGTCAATGAGAGAAATGCTTTTATTATTCGTTACTGAAAACGGAAAATCAGGAGAACATTTACTCGGAATTGTAGCGTTAAGAGATTTAGAAAATCATTTAATAAATTAGGAAATTATTCATGTTTTTGATATAATATTTCTGTTGGGCGGTGAAAGTATGGCTTATATTGATATAAAGGATTTAACCTTTTCATATAATGGAAAAACAAATGTTTTAGAAGATGTTAACTTAGAGATTGAAAAAGGCGAATGGATCGCCGTTTTAGGACATAACGGTTCAGGGAAATCTACTCTAGCTAAAACGCTTGTCGGATTATTGGAACTTAAAAAAGGCGAAATTAGAATTGACGGAGATTTATTAACCGATGAAACGACTTATGAAATAAGAAAAAAAATCGGAATAGTATTTCAAAACCCCGATAATCAATTTGTTGGTGTCACTGTTAGAGATGACATCGCTTTTGGCATGGAAAATCTTTGTGTCGAAAGAGAAGAAATGCTTAAAAAAATTGATTTTTATGCGGAAAAAGTAAATATGATAAACTTTTTGGATAAAGAACCAGCTAATCTTTCTGGCGGTCAAAAACAAAGAGTTGCGATAGCCGGTATCTTAGCTATGCAATCGGACATAATTATTTTTGATGAAGCGACTTCAATGCTTGATCCTTATTCTAGGGAAGATTTAATAAACTATATTAAAACCTTACATAAAGACGGATTAACTTTAATCATGATTACTCATGATATTAATGAAGCTTTATTAGCTGATAAAATCTTAGTGTTAAATAAAGGGAAGATCCACGCTTTTGAAGAAACAGCAAGCATTATGAGAAAACATAATGTCTTTACCGAAAGCCATTTAGAATTGCCGGTATCCTTAAACTTAGCTAATTCATTGCCAGAAGAACAAAACTATCAAGAGATTAGGAGTAAACTATGGGAATACGCTTCAATCAAGTAAGTTATGATTATTCTTCGTTTGCTCAAGGTCTTTATACAGCAATCAGAGATATTAACTTAAACATAACCGAAAAACATGAATTTATAGCTTTAGTTGGTCACACAGGATCTGGTAAATCAACTTTAGCAAAACATATGAATGCCTTAATTTTTCCAACTTCAGGTAACTTGGAAATATTTGGTAATGTCATCACATCAAAAAGAAATAAGAAAATCAAATATAACGATATTAGAAAAAAAGTCGGTTTAGTTTTTCAATTTCCTGAGTATCAATTATTTGAAGAAACTGTCGAAAAAGATATAATGTTCGGACCGTTAAATTTTAAAATAACTAAGGAAGAAGCGAAAAAGAAAGCAAAAGAAGCGCTAAATCTCGTAGGTTTAGATGATAGTTATTTGAGTCGTAATCCTTATAATTTATCAGGCGGAGAGAAAAAGCGCGTATCAATCGCTGGGATTTTAGCCATGGATCCAGATATTTTAGTGTTGGATGAACCAACATCAGGATTAGATCCTGCCGGCAGAAGAGTCTTGATGAATTTATTTAAAGATATCTTTGAAAAAACTGGAAAAACAATCGTAATAATCACTCATGATATGGATTTGGTTTACCAATACTTCAATCGTGCAATTGTCATGAATGATGGAGAATTAGTTTATGACGGCGATGTTGAAAAACTTTTCAAAGAAGAGGATTTGGTTAAACATCAGCTTGATTTCCCTAATACAATTAAAGTTTTAAACTATCTCAATAAAGAACTGAATTTAAACTTGAATGTCTATCAAAAAACTTTTGAAGATGCCTTGTTAGAAATTAAGAAGGCGGTTAAATCATGAAAAGTATAATTATTGGTCAATATATTCCTGGAAAAGGATTATTCTATAAATTAGATCCAAGAACAAAAATTATTTCTGTACTTTTAATTATGATTGCTATTTTCTTATTAGAGACTACCTATCAATTATTGATCGCTTTAGGGATAGCTATTATCTTACTTCTTATCGGTAGAATCTCTTTGATAAAAGTTATCAAGGGTTTGAAACCGATTATGATTCTTTTAATCTTTACTTTTATATTTCAAATATTATTGAATAAAGAAGAACCGATTATTCTCCAACAAGAAATGTATTTGACTATATATAGCGCCGGATTCTTAGTTTTAGCTTTTATAATCTGGCGAGTTATCGCTAGATTCTTAAAATGGCGTTTTACTTTATTTTTTCTTTTTGCAATCGGTGTTTACTTTATCTTAGCTTACGTAGATTTTGGTTATCAACTAGTACAACCTTTTGATTTCACCATTTATCAAGGCGGAATTGAGACTTCTATTTTCGTTGTTATTAGATTATTGATAATAATAACTTTATCGACAGTTTTAACTTTGACCACAAAACCAACAGATTTAACTCAAGGGATTGAAAAATTGCTTCATCCATTGAAGAAAATCGGTTTTGATTCAGAAAGTTTCGCATTGATTATTTCTATTAGTTTAAGATACATACCTACGATCTTTGATGAGGCTAATAAAATTATGTTAGCTCAAGCTTCTAGAGGCGCAGATTTTTCTGAAGGAAAACTGAAAGACAAGTTAAAACAAGTAATTTCTCTTTTAGTACCGATGTTTATTATCGCCTTTATGAGAAGTGAAGAATTAGCTAATGCAATGGAATCAAGAAATTTCGTTCCGGGTGAAAAACGCACGAGAATTAATGAATTAAAACTATCTTATCGAGATACTTTAGCGACAATTTTTAGCGTTTTAATATTAGCCGCTTCAATAGTCTTAAAGGTGGTTTTATAAATGCTTTTTAAATTGGATGAAAATATCGGCTTAAAAATTGATGAAAAAGTTTTACTTGGTAAAGAAGAAGTATTAAAATACTTAAACAATAATGATTGGGTTTTGTCTGGATTCAATAAAACTCATCACTTAAACTATCATATGGACTATGGATATAATAACTCCAATCATCCGGTTAAGATTGCTTATATAGATAACTTAATTCAAAGAATCATAGTCAAAACGAAAGATTACTCAAAAAAAAGATTAAGTCTTATAATTTCCTATGACGGTTCTAGTTACTACGGTTTTCAAATTCAATCTGATAAACCAACGATCCAAAGCGAAGTTTCAAAACTCATTTCCGAAGTTAACAATAAAGAAATATTAGTTCAAGGATCTTCAAGAACCGATGCTCAAGTTCATGCCTTTGAACAAGTTTTACATTTTGACGATTATTCCGACTTATCAACTGACGAATGGTTAAGATTCTTAAACCATCGTTTACCTCAAGATATCTACGTAAAAGAAATAAATTTAATGCATCCATTATTTCATTCTAGATATGATGTTTACCAAAAAGAGTATGTATACATGATTAAATTAGGTGAAATTGATCCTTTTAAAGTTAAATATGCTTGGCATCAAGAATATCTTGATTTTATTCGATTAAATGACCAATTAAAAAAAATTATTGGCAGATTTGATTTTACTTCTTTTGCGAAAACATCTA
>JAVEVN010000032.1:0-6577 GCA_034005025.1 Candidatus Izemoplasmatales bacterium
TAGAGGCAGGATATAAAAAAGAAGATATTGTTAAATGCGGTGTTTTCATGAATGATTTAAATGATTTTAAAGAGATGAACGAGGTCTATGCTAGATTCTTTGGAGATCATAAACCGGCAAGAGTTACAGTTGAGGTAGCGAGACTTCCGCTTGATGCGTTGGTCGAAATAGATGCAATTTGCTTTAAATAAGAAAAAAACACGAGAAATCGTGTTTTTTAATTGATTACATTTACATAGCGTTCTATCATACTTGAATTTCCTGAAGAATCTGTAACGATATAAGTGATTACATAAGTTCCGATTGTTGTATTGTCTATTTCTCCTAAAACTTCAAGTTGTACTTCATCTTCACTATTATCTAATATTTGAATAGAAGCGTCTTCCCAAGTTTCACCGATTTTAATTGTATCAATTCCTGGATTTAAGCTAAGTTTTGGAGGAGTTTCATCAACAACGGTTACAATTCTAGTAAGTTTTAAATCAAAATCTTGATATACAAAATTATAAACTATGTAATATACCCCTAACTTAGTCGTATCGACTGTATTTTCTAATACTTCAGTAGATCTTTTTATCCCAAATGCTTTAGCAGTCACGCCTGGATCTATGTAAGTTGAATTAAGTTGAACGCTATCATTTCCAGGGTTTAGGTAAAAATCAATATTTTCTATTTTAGCAGTACAGGAAATACTTATTATGGCAATAATCAATGTTAAGAATATGATTTTAATTTTCTTCATCTAAATCATCTCCTTCAAAGAACCAAACAATGTCTCCAAAAGGAACGTAATCGCTATCGATAACATAGACATATCTTGTCTTTTTATATTCTATACCTTCATAGTTTACCGTATAAGTTATTTTATAAACACCGACGGTTTCTTGATCTACTTCGCCAGCTATTTCAATATCTCCGATATTGCTAATAGCTCCAACTTCTACGTAATTAGTGCCTTTAATAATCGTTGTTACTCCGGGATTTAAGGTTATTGTTACTTGAGTATTTGCTTCAATAACATTTACTATTCTTGAGATAGACCCGACAATTTCATTTTCAAAGTAAATATCATAAACTAAAGTATATTGGCCAACTTCACTTATATTAGGTAAATTTTTTAAATTAAAACTTAATTCGTCGCTTATAAAGTTAACTCCTGTATCGACCCAGTTATTTCCAAGATAAACCGTGTCAACACCAGGCGCTAAAGCAACAGCACTTTCATTTAAGGATCTATTATAAATCGGCCTTATCGTTAAGTCTGATTGAATATTATCAAAAGTTTGATCCCAACTATTAAATGTATATATAAAAAGTTCATCGCTAGCTTTAGTTGGAGATTCTGGAGGATTAACAGAATCATTTGGATAAACCAAAAATTCCTCTATTAGATTATCTTCAGCATCTAAAAATCTGACAAAATACATTATTTCATCAAATTTAGCATAAAGCGTTAAATTTGATGTCACCGGTTGTTCAATATATCTTTCTGTGAAAGTTTCATCATAAAACCAACCGTAAAATATCAATTCATCATCTTCAATAACTGGAAGTTCTGCGATTACTTCACCGCTCATTATCGATAATTGATCATAAAGTGTAGTATCGACTAAAAAATCAACGGTATAATAAATAGGTTCGAATTTGCCGTAAACAGTAGTGTCTTGAGTAAATATATATTCAGATGTAAGAGCTGTTTCATAAAACTCATCGAGATACCAACCTACAAACTGATAATTTTCTAATGTTGGAACTTCAGAAATTATATATGTTTCGTTAGCGAGAATCCAAATCGGTTGAAAAGCTTCTTCATCAACATTTCCAAAGGTTATTTTTATCAAATCAGTAGATAAAGAATTATAAGCGTTGATTAAACCGTCACCATAATAAATATCTTTTCCTTCCGTACCTAAATCAACAGAAGTTAGAAGAAGATTTTGCATAATTTCTTCATAACTATATAGACCAGTAGATAATAATAGCGCTAAAATTCCAACAACATGAGGAGCGGCAAAAGAAGTTCCGCTTACTTGTGCATAGCCATTATTAATGTTTGTTGTATAAACCAAATCTCCAGGAGCTACCAAGTCAATGTAAGTTCCATAATTGGAAAAATCGCTGATAAGAGCATTCTCATCAACTGAACCAACTGAAATGACGTTATCATAAGCTGCGGGATAAAAAGGCGTATCATTGCCGTCATTACCGGCAGCAGCTACGACAAAAACTTCATTTTCAATGGCGTATTCAATGGCCGTTCTAACATTCTCGTCAGCAGTAGCGCTCCCAAAAGAAAGGTTTAGTACGTCTGCGCCACTATTTACAGCGTAATAAATACCTCTTATAATTGCGCTATTTAAATAAGTTTCTTCACCAGGTGCGTTTACCTTGATAACCATTAATTCGATATTATCCGTTAAACCATCTATTCCCAAATCATTATTTCTTGTTGCGGCGATTATTCCGGCAATTTGTGTCCCGTGACCAAATTCATCTTCAACAAAGGCAATACCGACTTCTTCACTATAAGCGTTATATGATAACTCTGATATTCTTCCTGCAAATTCTTCATGATCTGTGTCAATTCCTGAATCGATGATTGCGACTGTAATATTTGAACTTCCAGTTTCAATTGCCCATGCTTCATAAATATCGATTAAATCAAGATTATATTGTCTCGATGTATAGTCTTCATTAGGTACTTCTTGCCAAGGTGGACCTAAAGTTTCAGATATGCTGCTGGTATAGAAAAAATAATCACTTTTAACAGTAAATAAAAAACCTGTGATGATTGCCATGACAGATAGAGTGATTATAAATATTTTTTTAATTATTTTTTGCAAATCAATCACATCCTCATTATTATATTATACGAGAAAACTAATAAAATTATTGGTAAAAAAATAAAAAAAGAGTTGTTAATTAACAACTCTTTAATAATTGTTTAAACTTTATACAATAATTCCAAATATTCTCATAAAGAATTTATGTAAGAATTCTAAGAATGTTCTTCCACCAAAGAATGGAATTAAATCAAATACATAATTGATTTGTTTGATAATTGGAGCTTCCGGCAAATAGTAAGAAAGTGGAAGGAATATCATAAAGAACAATCCGATAATAAATAAAACGAGAACCAATCTTTTTACCCAACGAGGTATTAAACCTTTTGAGATTTGATCTAATTTATCTTTATTTTCATTTAATTCATTATTTAATGAAGATACATTTGTTTGTAATTCTAAAACTAATTCCTTTAAAGATAAAATTTCTTGTTTAAGTTCGCTGATACCTTCATTGTTATAAACAACAGTTTCAACCTTTTCCTCTTCAACTTCTTTTATAACGACAGGAGTTTCTTCAATCTCCTCTTCAACAATCGGTTCTTCCTTAACTTCTTCAACAATTTCTTCTTCAACTTGAGTTTCTTCAGGAGATTCTTCAACCGCTTTATTTTCTAATTCTTCAATTTCTTTTTCCAGTTCAATCGCTGTTTCTTCATCATGTATAAATTTTTTCATTGGTTCATGATTAGCGTCATATTCTTTATACATATATTCAATCATTTGATCTTTATTGATATATGCAAAGGCGATAATGTTATTTAATCTTGCGAAATCTTCTAATTCCTTTAAATTAAAATCATTAAGTTCTTCATGAACTTCAGGAATATATTCCTCACGTTTTTTAAGTTCGTCAACTATAATCGCTAAAACCTGAATTTTTGTTAATCTTGTTGGAACTTTAATGTTGAATTTAGTGCCAATTTGTTTTATTTCAGTGATAGTTGCACTTAAGACGACTCTTTGTGCAAAGATGTCTCTTAACAAGCCATCAAAAGTATCTTCTTCATCATAGATGAAAGGTTCTAACGTTTTGTTGAAAAGTCTTACCGGCGGCAGACTTTGATTGCTTTCATATTTATGCAAGGCTTTTTCAATAAATTCAGCTATCTCTTTTTTCGGAATACCTTCTGTAATTAGGAAATTTATAAATCTTTTCCAAAATTCAGTTAAATATTCTTGGTCATAATCTCGGTTGTTGAATTTATATAACTCATTTTCATATTGTGTTTCGGAAAAAGAATCTATCCATGTGAGTCTAGTTTGTCTTCTAGACTCTTCTAAACGTTCTGGACCATCAACGTCACTTTCTGATTTCAATAATTGATCATATTCTTCAGACAGTATTGGATACAAAACTTTTTTCAAAGAGCTGAAACGAAGCGACCTTGGAAAGTTAATATCCAAAGTAGAAAGAAATTTGACTATTTCTTCGCTTGGAACGTGAATTAAGCCTTCAACCAGTTCGTCAATCAAATAATCTTTGCTAAGTTTTTGATAAATGTCTTGCATGATAATTCTCCTTTATATATAAATTATAGACTCTATTTTAATCAAATTCATTATAACACATATATTTTAAAATAAAATACGTGTCTGACAAAAATCCACAAAACAATAAGGTTTTATATGTTTTTTGTTAAGTTTTAATAATTTAATTTTAGTTTTAACCAATAAAAGCATCTGTTGCATCGTATATATATTATAAAAGGGAAAAAGAGGTGATACAATGAAAAAATTTCTCTTATTGTTTGCAACAATGTTTGTGACTTTGACTCTAGTAGGATGTTTGGAAAGTGAAGAAGTTGAGTATTCAGATTATACATATTTGTCTTTAGAAATGAATCCGGCAGTTGATTTTGTGATTGATCCACAAGGCAATGTCTACACTTATCAGTTTAGAAATGAAGAAGCTGAAATCGTAGCGGCGGGATTAGAATTAGTAGGCAAAAATTACGAAGAAGCATTACAGCTTTACTTAAATGCGGCAGTTGATACTGGTTATATTGACGTTACAAGAAACGATAATGCAGTTATAATTCAGAGCGGTGGACAAAGCGATGAAGATAATGAAGCATTTTTAGCTCAAGTAGAAACTAAGATGCAAAATTTCTTCCAAGAAAATTATTTAGGTGCTGTAATTTTGAAGAATCAAGAAGTTGATGAAGAGGCTAAAGAATTAGTTGAAACTTATGAAATAAGTTATGGTTTTGCTAAGATGGTTTTAGCTTATATGGCCCAAAATGAAGAAGCTGTCCTTGCAGACGTTCTTGAAATGCAACCTAAGGATTTGTTAGATGCAATCGTTACTGAATCAAACGCTTATATGATTAGATATCAAAACCAAGTTCAAGCTGGCGCACAAGCTATTAAAGATGAACTCGTCGAAGCTTTGCAAGCTCAAGTGCAAGCTCATCGTCAATTGGTTGAAGATGATGAAGCTACAGAACCTGACACAACAGGTGTTAAGGAAATGTATCAAAATAATTTCCAATCAATGCATCAAGCTTATATGAATAGAAATCAATTAAGATTACAAACTGCAAAAGATAATGTAGCTGATCAAGCTCCAATGTATTTTTCAGTAAATATTAATCCTAGCGTTGATTTTATTCTAGATGGTAATGGTTACGTTCTATCTTATAAGTTAAATGATGAAGATGCAGAAATCGTAGCTGCTGGCCTAGAAATGGAAGGATTACATTATCAAGAAGCTTTAAGACTTTATTTAAATGCAGCCATTCAAACTGGATACATTGATGTCGAAAGAAATGACAACGGAGTTATGATTCAAAATAGTGGCGTTAATAAAGAATTAGAAAACGCGTTTATGAACCAAACTCAAGAAATGTTACAGAAGTTTTTTGAAGAAAAAAGAATTGGTGCTGTTATAATGCATCAAAATGAAATCGATCCAGAAATTGTAGCTTTAGCTGATGAATATGATATATCTTATGGATTTGCCAAATTAGTTTTAACTTATATGGCAACTGATGAAACTTTAGTTTTAGAAGATGTACTATTGATGAGTCCTAAAGAAATTATGGATTTACTTGAAATTGAATGTGAAGCTTATATGTATCAATATCGTAATCAAGTAGAAGCTGGAGCTCAAGCGATTAAAGATGAGTTAGTAGAAGCTCTTCGCTTACGCATTCAACAACATGAAGAAGATGTTGAAGACGGAGAAATAGAAGCTCCGGATACAACTGGTGTTAGAGAAATGTATTTAAATAATTATGAACAAGTATTAAACGGTTATAAAAATCGTAATCAAACAAGAGTTCAAGAAGCTAAAAACGCTTTAAATAATAAAGCGGTTTAAGTGCTTCATCTTTTCCTTATTAAAAGAATGTGAATTCCCATTGTGGGGTTCACATTCTTTTTTTTATATGATTTTTTATCTTGTGTTTATAAACTATTAAATTTGTGATATGATTTTATAAAGAAGAACATTAATTTGCGGAGTGTTATATGAGATTATATTGGTGGTTTATATTTACAATTGTAGCGATAACATCATTTGTTCCCTTAGTTAGAATAGATGTTTTTAAAGTTAGCGATAAATATAAATACTTTAAGTATGTAAGTTTAGCTTTGTTTGCTTGGACTGGAATCATCAGTGTGAGGAATTTAACAGGCAATCCTTATATTCTTTATTATGCAGCTTTAACAGTTTATCCATTGTTGTTTTTCTTATCTTCCTTGGTCTTCATTTCGATGATGCAATATTT
>JAVEVN010000032.1:6677-8967 GCA_034005025.1 Candidatus Izemoplasmatales bacterium
GGACTGGAATCATCAGTGTGAGGAATTTAACAGGCAATCCTTATATTCTTTATTATGCAGCTTTAACAGTTTATCCATTGTTGTTTTTCTTATCTTCCTTGGTCTTCATTTCGATGATGCAATATTTAGGAAAAAAGATTCCTTGGATTGTTACAGTGGTTCTGTTATTGTTTTTCTTAGCTGATTTAGCAATTTCTTATACAAATAATATTCATTTATTGATGAAGGATCTACCTTTTGATAAATCTTTAACAAATGCGATTATATCTGAGGCTTCCCACGGCTTACTCTTTTATGTACATACGGCGGCTTGTTATTTGATATTGATGATATCTGTAATTTCCGTTTTAGTTAAACTTTATAAAAACCTAAAGAAAGAAAAAGATGTTTTTCCTTTTGTTGTTATGGCTTTAAGCATTGTTTTAGGTATAGTAGCTAATGTTTTATATTTACTCTCAATAATCAATATTCCTATTGATCCGACTTATATTGCTTTAGTTCTCTTGGTTTCTGTGATGTATTTAATCTTTTATATCCGAGATGTAAAGTTGATGTTAAAGTTTAATGGTAATGAGTATATCATTAATAATTTAAGTGAAATGTATATGTTAGTAAATCATCGAGGAAAAATTGTATCAGCTTCTAAAGAACTGCTTATCAAATTTGGTATAGACATAGAAGAGGGTCTAGCTTTTAGCGAGTTTAAGAATAGGATAAAGGATATAGCGTTCTTATATCGTGAATCCATGAGCAATGATAATGAATATGTTGATGATAAATTGTACATTCATATGACAGAAAAAAATATTAGATTGCCGCTTTTTAATCATTCAGGGAAATTTTATTTGTTCTTTGATGAAACGCAAAATCAGAAGTATATAAGCGATTATAATTATGTTATGACTCATGACTTGATGACAAAAATTTATAATAGAAATTATTTTGAAAATTTAGAATCGGAGATTGAAAAAAACTATCAGAATTATTCATTAATTATGTTCGATTTGGATGGATTAAAGTTGTACAATGATTATTTAGGTCATAGTGCCGGGGATGAACTTTTAATAAGATTTGCGGATGCTTTGAAAGAAATATGTACTAGATATGATAATCTTATTCCTATTAGAATGGGTGGAGACGAATTTTTGCTTATTGCAATCGATAAAGATATGAACGACATTGAAGGAATAATCTATGAGTTAAAAATTATTACTGCAAGTAAAGATTTGCTAAAACATATAGGTTTTTCTTATGGTTATGCCCAAAACCATTTCGCTAACAAACCATTTGTAAGAGTTATGGCAGCAGCTGATGAAGGTCTTTATTTAATGAAAACTGAGCGTAGAAAAGACAAGGAAATCTTAGAAAACTTCTTGAAAAAATTATAAAAATAATCTAAAGGATATATTAAAGTATGTATCCTTTTCTTTATGCAAATTAATTAAATAATGATTCAAATCATGTTATACTTTTATTGACATAGATAAGAGGTATCAAATGGATAAAATGAATGGGGAATTAAATTTTAATAATATTCAGAAATGGATAATTTTTTCTCTGTTATTTGTTTTTGTAACAGGTGCTTTTATCTATGGAATTATCAATTCAAATAATCAGACATTTAAAATTTTTGGTATAATTCTTTTTATTTTATTTATTCTTGGTATAATTACTTCTATTTTATATATAAACAAAATTAAAGTTGAAAAGATTAATATAAAGAGTTTTGATTTGTTGTTTGTTTTAATTGGTACGGTCGCAACATATGAATTAACGGTTTTTTTATCAGTTTCTAATGTTTTAGCTTCGGCATTAATTGGTGTTATAGGATATCTGATAACTAAGAAATATGCAATGGCAATATATGCCGGTAGTTTTAGCGGCATGGTTTCACAAGTTTTGTTCAATCATTATGAGTTAATTCTTTTAGGCCTTATTACTGGAGTCATATATATTCTAATTAAGACTGTATGTTATGGTTTTGGCGGTAGACTTGGATCTATTGCTTTCATATCTAATTTAATCACAGCTATAATTCTTGGCTATACTATAAATTTGCCAGTTGGAGATATATCTTTTATATATGTAATTATTTTTTCTGTAGTAGGAGTTGTTTCAGCTTATCTTCTCCACAATAAATTTAATCAATCACCTGTATTAGCTTCAGCTTTACCTAGTTTATTTGTAGCTTTTGTAATTGATTATTTCATGCCTTCTATGGGAGTTTATTCATTAGTCTTTTTTGCGGCATCATTTGTCGGAATGTCAGAAAAAAAGATAATACCAAATT
>JAVEVN010000033.1:0-8900 GCA_034005025.1 Candidatus Izemoplasmatales bacterium
CAAACAAATTGACAATTGACACCTTGTCATATACAATAAAAATACGAGGTAAAAACTATGCCAAGCTCAACATTTTTCAATTTGCCTATAGACAAACAAAAAAAGATTATTGATGCAGCTCAATTAGAATTTTCAAATCATCCCTATTCCGAAGTTTCTATCAATAAAATAATAAAAAACGCAGAAATTTCAAGAGGGAGTTTTTACGTATATTTCGCGGATAAGTATGATTTGTTAGACTATTTATTAAGCCAATTTAAAAACAGAATTAAGAATGAAGTTAAAAGATTTAGTCAAGAGGTAAACCAGCAATTTAAACCATTAATTATTTTGATTCATCAACACATTTTCAATTTGTTTAAGAATGAAGATAATAAAAAGTTTTTATTTAATGTCATTGGCTATTTTCAAACTCATAGTGAAGAAGAAGTTTTAAGACAAAAAGATAAATTGAACTTTTTTAATGATCATTTAGAACTTTTTAATCTAATTGATGTTACTCAATTTAAATTTAATGATAAAACAAAAATTAATAAAACGATTGATATTTCATTAGCTATCTTAAAACATGTTTTATATCTCACTGTTACAAATAATTATAATTATCAAAAATCAAACTCCTTGCTTGAAGAATACTTGAATATTCTCCAGTATGGATATATGGAGGAACAAAATGCTTAAATTAAAAAATATTTCAAAAACATATGTTATTGGAGAGTTTTCACAAAACGCTTTAGATGACATTTCTGTTGAATTTAGACAAGCCGAATTCGTTACTGTTTTAGGGCCTTCTGGCTGCGGTAAGACAACAATGTTAAATGTAATTGGTGGATTAGATCACGCTGATAAGGGTGATTTAATTATCAATGATAAAACGACAAAAAATTTCGATGATCACGAATGGGATATGTATCGTAATAATTCCATTGGTTTTATTTTCCAATCCCATAATTTGATTTCACATTTAAGTGTGTTACAAAATGTCGAGATGGGTCTATCATTAAGCGGTGTTAGTCAAGCTGAAGCTAAAAAGAGAGCTATTGAAGTTTTAGATAGAGTTGGACTTAAAGATCATATCCATAAAAGACCAAATCAATTATCGGGTGGACAAAGTCAAAGAGTTGCGATTGCAAGAGCTTTAGCGAATAATCCTGACGTTATCTTAGCCGATGAACCAACTGGTTCATTAGATTCAGAGACTTCAATTCAAATTCTAGATTTAATTCGTGATATTGCTAAAGATAAATTAGTTATTATGGTTACACATGACTCTGAGATGGCTTATCGTTATGCTACAAGAGTAATAAAGTTAAAAGACGGACAAATTATTGATGATTCAAATCCATATCAAAAAGATAGTAAAGACACTTCTAAACTTAATTTAAAAAAGACCGCAATGTCTTTTAAAACAGCTTTGATATCATCATTGAATAATATTAGAACCAAGTTAGGAAGAACATTACTTACTGCGTTTGCAGGAAGTATTGGTATTATCGGTATCGCTTTGATTTTATCTTTATCTAATGGTTTAGATCAAGAAATCGACAAATTTGAAAGGGAAACCTTATCAGGTTATCCAATCACTGTTACTGAATCAAGAATTGATTTCGAAAAAATGAGACAAAGTGTAACAGAAAGTGATTTAGAAATCTATCCTGAACAAGATTTTGCGACCATGTACGATGAAAATCGTTTCCAAAGTTTTTTAATCGAAAATAATATTACCGATAGTTATATTTCTTATGTTGAAGATTATGTTGAAAATGAAGGTTTAGAGACATTAAGCGGAGTTAAATATCAAAGAAAAGTAAATATGTCATTATTGACATCAGAAACATTTATACCTATCTATAGCGAAACTATCGAAGAAAACCAAGATTCAAATCCCGCTGACGCTTTAGGGTTTGGTTTCTCATTCTTCACATTACTTCCTGAAGGTAATGTTTTTGGAGATAATTATGATTTAATCTATGGAAATGAACCAGTTCAAGATTTTGAAGAAGGAAAATTACAAGTTTATTTAGTTGTTGATGAATATAACCGAATTTATAAAACGACATTAGAAATTTTAGGTTTTAACACGAGTGAATCAACGGAATTTAATTTTGACCAAATCATTGGTACTGACACTGAACCTGGGGTTACTTTCAAATTATTTATGGGCGAGTATGATTTCTTAGGAACAAATGATTTATCAGAAGTTATGGATGTAACTATTTCTGGAATCATTAGAGCTAAAGAAGGTTCTAATGTATCATTGTTATTTAATGGTTTAGGTTATACTTCTGAAGTTGCTGATTACTTATATACAACCTTCCCTGAAGAAGTAGGCGGAATCGACACGATTTCTTTATATCCAAGTAATTTTGATAACAAAGAATTAGTAAAAGAATATTTAGACGAATATAATGAAGGAAAGACTGAAGAAACAAGGATTGAGTATGTCGATCAAGCTGCAACAATCACTTCAATGGTTGGCGGAGTTATTGATACTATCTCAATTGTTTTAATTGCTTTTGCAGCAATATCCTTAATCGTTTCTTCAATTATGATTGCTATTATAACTTACATATCAGTTATTGAAAGAACTAAGGAAATTGGGGTTTTAAGAGCGTTAGGCGCAAGAAAGAAAGATATCTCAAGAGTCTTTAACTCTGAAAACTTGATTATTGGTTTTGCTGCTGGTGTTGTTGGTATAGTCGTCAGTTTATTGTTAATTATTCCAATTAATTTGATTATTGAAAATTTAGCAGAGATGCCTAATGTCGCTAAGCTTTCGGTAGTTCATATGGTAGGTCTGATAATTATCAGTATTGTTTTAGCCTATATTGCCGGATTTATACCAGCGAGAATGGCTTCAAAGAAAGACCCTGTAGTTGCTTTAAGAACTGAATAAATCTTTAAGAAAAAATATACAAAAAATAAGATATATGGTATAATTGCTAAAGTATTAGTATTTACCATATATTTTTTTTCTTGGAGGAAATAGACAATGGATTTATTTAAAAAATGTGATGATTTTACTTTAGCCAATGACTACAAAAAATTAGGAATATATCCTTATTTTCATGCATTAGAAACAAAGCAAGATATCGAAGTTTTCATGGAAGGCAAAAGAAGAATCATGATTGGCTCCAATAACTATCTTGGATTAACTGGAGATGAAAGAGTTATTGAAGCTGGAGTTAAAGCATTAAAAGAGTTTGGGTCAGGAGTATCCGGATCGAGATTTTTGAATGGAACTTTAACTACTCATATCCAATTAGAGAAAGAATTGGCTGAGTTTTTACATAAAGAAGCTTGCGTAACATTTTCAACTGGTTTTCAAAGCAATCTTGGAATTATATCCGCAATTGCCGGAAGAAATGATTTAATCTTCTGCGATAGAGAAAACCACGCTTCAATATATGATGGGGCTAGATTATCTTATGCTGAAATGGTTAGATATCATCACAATGATATGGTAGATTTAGAAAAGAAATTAGCTAAAGCTGATCCTGAAAAGGGGAAATTAATTGTTACTGATGGAGTTTTTTCAATGAGCGGTGATATCTGTAATCTTCCGGAAATTGTAAGATTAGCTAAAAAATATGATGCTAGAGTAATGGTTGATGATGCGCATGGATTCGGCGTTTTAGGAAAACATGGTAGAGGAACTGCAGAGTACTTTGATTTAGAAGACGATGTCGATATTATCATGGGAACATTTTCTAAATCCCTAGCAAGTCTTGGCGGTTATATGGTAGCCGATGAGAGAGTCGTTGAGTTCGTTAAACATAAGTCAAGACCGTTTATATTCTGTGCAGCAATCACTCCAGCTAACGCTGCGACTGCACTTGAATCTTTAAGAATATTAAAAGAAGAACCAGAAAGACCTAAAGCTTTATTAGATATTGCTAAATATGTAAGACAAGGCCTAAAAGCTAAAGGTTTAACAATTATGGAAAACTCAATTGTTCCGATTATACCAATTTATACTTACTCGATGTTAAGAACAGTTATCGCATGTAAAATACTTTATGAAAAAGGCGTTTATGTTAATCCAGTTTTACCTCCGGCAACTCCAGAAGGAGAATGTTTGATTAGAACTTCTTATACATCAACTCATACTAAAGAATTAATGGATGAAGCTATTAATATTATTGCGGAAGTGTTGAATAATTTACCTGATGACGAAGAATCATTAATGGCTTTACTAGAAGAAAGAAATGACTAAGACTGTAGTAATAAGCGGCGCATCAAGCGGCATCGGTTTAACAACAGCTAGATTATTACATCTTGCTGGCTATAATGTGATCGGCTTATCAAGAAATTATCCTTTAGAAAGTTATGACTTCAATTATCTATTGTGTGACATTACAAAAGAAGATGAAGTAAAAAATCTTACCAAAGAATTAGAAAAAATTACAGATAAAGTTGAGGTTTTAATTAACTGTGCCGGTATGGGAGTTTCAGGAGCTTTAGAGTATTCGACTCTTGAAGAAGCTAAACAAATATTTGATGTCAATGTATTCGGTCATTTTATTTTGACAAAAGAACTTTTACCTTGGCTCAGAAAATCAAGTGATGCAAAAATCATCAACATTGGTTCTGTAGCGGGAGAATTAATTATTCCTTTTCAAACATTTTACTCTATGACTAAAGCAGCTATTCATGCATTCTCTGAAGGTTTAAGAGTTGAACTTAAACCATTTAATATTCAAGTCACTAGTTTGATGCCTGGAGATATAAAAACAAATTTCACTGCCAATCGTAAACCTCCTCTTGTTGAAGAAGATGAACTTTATGGCAAAAGAATTAAAAATTCATTAGCGAGAATGGCAAAAGATGAAGAAACTGGTATGCCGGCTATCTGTATAGCTAAGGCTATAAAAAAACTCATTGAGAAAAAAAGCTTACCTGTCGCTAAAACAGTAGGGTTTAAGTATAAACTATTTCTTTTGCTAAATAAAATATTACCAAAAAGATTAGTAAGTTTTATAATAAAAAAAATGTATGGGTAACCATGCATTTTCTGATTTTATGATATAATATTTAAATGTCAGAGGTGATAGCTATGAAAGTATATGTTGATAAGAAAATGATGGGTAGATTAAACTATCCAAAACTAATTGACGAATTCAAATTTGTCGATTTTGTAGAATCGGTTGACGATTATGAAATTGAAGTAATGGTAATTATGAATTCTACAATTAAAAACATCAATGTTGAGAATTATAAAAATTTAAAATGGGTACAATTATTAATGGCCGGATATGATAACGTAGATATTGATAAGTTCAAGAAAAATAATATATTAGTATCTAACGCAAGAGATATCTTTTCCATTTCGATAGCTGAAGATGTGTTTTCAAAAATATTATATTTTAATCGCAACACAAAATATTATTTAGAAGGAATGGTTGAAAAGTCCTGGCAACCAATCCCTAAAGAACCAGAAATATTTAACTCAAATGTATTGATATTGGGTTCAGGATCAATCGGACAAGAAGTAGCAAAGAGAATGAAAGCTTTCGGAGCTAAAAAGATAGTAGGCTACAAGAGAACTTTAGAAAAAGTTGAGTATTTTGATGAAATTATCAACCAAGATAAGGAACTTGACTCAGCTCTTGAAAAAGCCGATTATGTTATCATTGCCTTACCTTTAACCAAGGAAACTTATCATATGATGGATGAACATAAACTATCCCTTATGAAAAGTTCAAGTGTCTTAATAAATGTCGCTAGAGGCGATATCATCGATCAAGATGCTTTAATAAAAGTGCTAAAACAAAAACAAATCAGGGGAGCGGGACTCGATGTTACATCTCCAGAGCCACTTCCTAAAGATAATGAATTATGGCAATTAGAAAATGTCTTTATCACTCCGCATAATGCCTCAAGCAGTCCCTATATGAAAGAGCGTTTATATCAACTTACAAGAGAAAACTTAAAGATCTATTTAAGTGGCAAGTTGCCAAAATATTTTCTATAAAAAATGAGGTAGAATTTCTACCTCATTATTTTTATAATAATTTTTCTATTATTGAAGCTAAGTCTTCAGGTTTTACTTTCGATGGATAACGACCAAAAACTTCGCCGTCTCTATCGATAATAAATTTTGTGAAATTCCATTTGATTTTAGCTTTTGAAGAATCTTCAGGTAATTCATCTTGTTTAGTTTCTTCTCCCGGTTCTTCATCTTCAGGTTTTACTCTTTTTAAGTACTTGTAAAGATCTATGGCATCATCGCCATTAACTTTGATTTTTGCAAAGGTTTCAAAAGTTGTATGATAATTCACTTGGCAAAAACTTGCTAGTTCTTCATCAGATCCGGGAGCTTGGTTTAAGAATTGATTACAAGGTAAATCAATTATTTCTAATCCCTGATCATGATATTTTTCATATAATTCCTGAATACCCTTATATTGAGGTGTATAACCACATTTAGTCGCAGAATTAAAGATTAGAATTACCTTACCTTTAAACTTATCTAAATTAACATCTTCACGCTCGATATTTTTGATTGAATAATCATATACTGACATTTACATCACATCCTTTGTCTTTATTTTATCATTCAAACAGTTAATAAAAAAGTGATTTGCTATGAATTCTGCAAATCACCATTTTTTTTGACTCTAACAAAAACTATAATCATTAATATTAATCCGATGAAAATCATCAAAGCTGAAAAATCAAAGACATATCGAGGAAATTTCTCATATAAGAAACCACCAATTAAAGGGCCGGCAATCATACCAATTGAATAAAATGACTGTCTTACACCCATAATTGAACTATAAAAGCCTTTTGTTGCGTTATCGGCAATAAAGTTTTGTTCTAATGGCTGATAGATTGCCTTTCCAATGACATAAATCATATAGACCGTATAAACTATCAATAAGAAATTATTAGCTCTAAAAACATATATTACGACACCGATAGAAATAGCTTGAGTTATGATCATAATTAGTAAGTTTTTATGAAGCTTAGTTATCAGTGGAACAATAAGTACGCTTGTTACAATCGAAACGATTCCAGTCACAAAAACAAAATTGCCGATATCGCCAGAATTATAACCTAAATCATCAAAGTAAACGTCGAGATATTTAGATAAATTAGTTATAGATATACTTATAAATATCAGCGATATTAAAAATAATAACAAATTTGTATTAATGCTTTTAATATTTTTAAAACTTTCAATTATCGAAGGTTTTTTAGTTGCTTTATTAATTACGTCACTATCTTTAATCAAGAAGAAGACATTTATTGTATGAACGATATTTAACAATCCTTGAATTAAGAAAACTACTCTTAAATCATCAGTTTTTAATAAGTTAACTAAATAATCGTTAGTACTGATGAAGCCGCCTAAAGCATAACCTATACTAGCACCAAGCGCTAGTCCCGCTGCTAACCAAGCAAGATGTCTAGCTCGCCTTTCAACCTCACTGACTTCAATCATATGGGAAACAAACAGTGTCATGCTTGCTGCTACACCAAAACCGCTTAAAAACCTAAAGAAAACCATCCAATACATATTGCCAGAATAACCGAATCCAAATTGACCGATACTATAGATTAATAGACCGATTGCCATCATCGTTCTTTTATTTCCCTTATCAGCCAACATTCCCCAAATAGGAGCCCCAACCATTAAGCCAAAACTCATAGTAGCGTAAAAAAATCCAAACATATTATCAGGTATCTCTAAAGCCCTAACAAAAGCAGGAGTAACGGGGTGTCCAAGGTTATGAATAATGCCTTGGATAAAATATAGAATTATTATGCTAAAAACTGCTTTTTTCATATTTTGACCTCATCAATTTAAAACAAATTTATTATAACTTAAATATCATAATATTTAAACTGATTTGTTCGAAAGAAAAGGCAATCAATTTTGATTGCCTTAATAAGATTTAGTTAAATCTCTTAGTTAATTTTGAAAGTTCAGATTTTAACACCTCAGGAACTTGATTCCCATAGATATCAGAATAATATTTATTAATAGATTTAATCTCTTCTAACCACTCGTTTGTATTGACTTCAAATACTTTCTTAAGTTTATCTTTATCGATTTTAAGATTTGTTAAATCTAACTGATCAATTTTTGGCAAGATACCAATAGGTGTTTCAATATAATTATCCAAGTTGTCAGTTCTTTCTAAAACCCACTTCAAAACTCTACTGTTTTCGCCAAAACCTGGCCATAAGAATTTTCCGTTGTCTTTTCTAAACCAATTGATAAAAAAGATTTTTGGTAGTTTATCAGCAGTAGTTTGTTTTGAAACTTCAACCCAATGATTTACGTAATCTTTGATGTTATACCCGATGAAAGGCAACATCGCAAATGGATCTCTTCTTACTTTTCCGATATTTTCATCGATAGCTGCGGCAGTTATTTCAGAGCCCATGATTGAGCCAATAAAAATTCCATGTTCAAAACTATAACTTTGATGAATTAAAGGAATTGTCGAAGGGCGTCTACCACCAAATAAAATAGCGCTGATTGGAACCGGTTCTTCAAATTCTTTTGCTAGAGACGGACAATTAGTAAGTGGCGCTGTAAATCTAGCGTTTGGATGATCAGGTCTGTTGTCCATGCCTTTATACCAATCATTTCCAAGCCAATCAATCAAATGATCAGGTTCTTCCGATAAACCTTCCCACCAAACATCTCCATCATCAGTTAAAGCTGTATTGGTAAAGATTATATCAGATTTAATTGATTCCATGGCTATTGGATTTGTTTTATATGACGTTCCAGAAGTAACACCGAAAAATCCATTTTCAGGATTAATCGCATACATTAAGCCGTCATTATGAATCTTTAACCAAGCAATATCATCACCGATGGTTTCTGCTTTCCAGCCTTTTAATGTTGGGTTAATCATCGCCAAGTTAGTTTTTCCACA
>JAVEVN010000034.1:0-8425 GCA_034005025.1 Candidatus Izemoplasmatales bacterium
CCGATACCAAAGAAACCACCTGTGATAATCCATAAAACACCAATTAACAATTTTCCGTTAGCAATACGATAAATACCATAAACTATAAAGTCTAAGAAGATAACTAATAGAACTTTTACAATCAAAGGTAATTCATCAACCATTTTAACATATTCTTTCATTTACATAATTCCTCCTTTTTTTATATTAACCTTATTATAGCATTTGTTTAATACAAATAAAAGTCAATAAAACTAAATTTTTTTATATTTTCCGGTTTATAGCTTTAGCAACCTCTTTGCATTTAAGCATTAATTTTTTAAATTTTTCCGGTTTTAATGATTGTTGGCCATCGCTTAAAGCCGCTTCTGGGTCATTATGAACTTCTATCATTAAACCGTCGGCTCCAGCCGCAATAGCTGCCAAAGACATCGCTTCAACATATTCCCATCTGCCAGTTCCATGACTCGGATCGACGATTATCGGTAAATGAGATAATTTTTTTATAACCGGTACGGCAGATAAGTCCAAAGTATTTCTAGTTGAAGTTTCAAACGTTCTAATTCCTCTTTCACAAAGAATAACATTATTATTTCCGCCAGCTAAAATATATTCAGCCGACATCAACCATTCCTCTATAGTACTACCAATACCTCTTTTTAAAAGAACTGGTTTATTGATTTTACCCAACGCTTTTAATAAAGGATAATTTTGCATGTTTCTAGCACCAACTTGGATAAGATCAACATTTTTAACAAATAAGTCGATATCTTCGATGCTTGTTATCTCGCTTACTAGAGGCATATTATGTTTATTTTTAATATCTACTAAAATCTGTAGACCTTCCTGTTCTAGCCCTTGAAATGAATATGGAGAAGTTCTTGGTTTATAAGCTCCGGCTCTAAAAAGTTTCGCTCCAGCGGACTTAACTTCTGACATAACGGTTTCTGCTTGGTTTTTGTTTTCAATTGCACAAGGTCCGGCAATTATAACTATTTCATTACCACCAACTTTAATTCCACTTACATCGACAACAGTATCTTCAGGTTTAATTTTTCTGCTTGCTCTTTTATAAGGTTCTTCAAAACTTAATACACTATCAACAAACTCAAAAGCATATAAACTCTCAGGTACTATTTTTGTTGTATCGCCAATTATACCGAAAAAATAAGAATCCAATTCTTTAATTTCTTGTATTTGAACCCCTTTTTTATTTAAATATGTTTTTAAACTTTCAATGTTTTCTAGATTTGCATTTTTCTTTAATTTTATAATCATTTGTTTACCTCACTAATCAAGTAATCGATAGCTTCGATGTAACTTAAAAAACCTTTTCCATAGATTTGTTTTTCACAAGCTTTTCCTGTGACTGAAATCTTTCTAAAATCCTCACGTTTATAAATATCTGACAAATGAACTTCGACTTTTTTAATATCAATCGACAATAAACAGTCGTAAATCGCATATGAATAATGCGTATACGCTCCGGGATTAATAATTAAACCAGAAAATCTTTCAAAATTATTTTGAATAATATCGATTATTTCTCCTTCGTGATTTGTTTGAAATATTTCGATATTAATATTTTTTTGTTCTGCATAATCTCCTAGATAATTAACCAAATCACTATAAGATTTGTCACCGTAGATAGATTTTTCTCTTTTTCCCAAAAAATTTAAATTAGGTCCATTAACGACTAAGATATTCATTAATTTTCTCCTTTATTTCATTAATATGATACAACGTATCCTTATTTATAGCAATTGAAAAGTCGCAAGCTTTATTATAAAGAGGAATTCTTTCTTCAGCGATCTTTATAAGATCATCCCCGCTTTTTATCAAGGGTCTTCCTTTTATATTTTTAGTAGATATAATTTCTGGGTTTTTATCCAAGAAAATTATAATTCCATTTTGTTTTAAAAGACTAATGTTAATATCTTTTTTTATCGTGCCACCACCAGTAGAAATAATGCAATTATGATTTTTATATAAATTCCTAATAATTTCAGTCTCGTACATTCTAAATTCTTCTTCTGAGTGATTTTGAAAAAAGTCAAAAATTGTGCAGCCGATTACATTTTCTATTTCTTCATCGGTATCATATAACCTTTTATTTAACTTAGTCTCTAGTAACTTTGCATATTTGCTCTTACCACTTAAAGGCAACCCAATAAAAACAATATTGAGTAAATATTTTAATAATTTACGATATATTTTATTAGCTACATTCAAAGGCAATTCATAGTTAAAAAAAATTTCATGAGCTCTTTTTGCTTGCATGATTAACATATACATACCATTGATTGCTTTTATATTCATTGATTCTGCTTCCAATAATAATTTCGTTCTCAAAGGATTATATATCAAATCAATTACGAAATTTAAATTAGTAAAACTGTCAATCGAAAATAATAAATCTTGATCATTATGAGGATACATTCCTATTGGAGTAGAATTTATAATAACATCATAATCTTTATATAAATAAAAATTATCTAATTTATCATCTATATCAGTTTTTATATTTCTAGCTAATCTAACAATCTTATCAACATTTAACTCTTTAAGCGCCAAAACAACAGTGTTTGAGACCGAACCGTTTCCAATAATTATAACTTTTTTATTTTTAAAATTTAAATCATAGAACTTAATTAATTCTAAAAAACCATAGTAATCGGTATTATACCCAATAAGTTTATTGCCTTTTTTGATAACTGTATTTACAGAGTTAGTTGCACTAGCAATTTGATCAACTTCATTTAAATGTTGAATAATTTTAGTTTTATAAGGCATGGTTACGTTGTAACCAATTAATTGATTGTCGTTTATAAAATCTTCTAGTTTATCAACGTTAAAAATTTGATAATTGTCATTACCAAGAATTTTGTGAATTTCTGATGAAAAACTGTGAGTAACACCTTTACCTATAAGGCCATACATCAATTAAACCAATCCTTACTACTAAATAATAATAAATCTAGAATAGCAAAATTCAATACTGAATTTACTACATGAACAGCTCTGGATACGATTTGTGGATCATGTCTTCCTTTAATTTCTAATACGACATTTTCTTCAGTTTTCAAGTTTATTGAATTTTGCGGTTTTGGGATTGAAGATGTTGGTTTAACCGATAATCTTAATATTATCGGTTGCCCAGTCGATAAACCACCAAGAATTCCTCCGTTATTGTTTGATGAAAAAACTATCTTTTCATCTTCATAAGTATATTGGTCATTAGCTTCTGAACCTGTTAATCTTGATAGATTAAAGCCTTCGCCAAATTCTATACCTTTAATTCCCGGAATTGAAAACAATAAATTCGATAAATAGCTTTCTATTGAAAGAAATAAAGGTTCTCCAACACCAATAGGCATATTTATAATCGCGGATTCGATCGTTCCACCTAGGGAATCTTTTGCATTAACGCTTTTTGATATGATTTCTTCCATTTTTGCTTTAATTTCTAAATTTATAAGTGGAAAATTCATCTCATTCAAAGCTTTTAATATTGTGTCCTCAATAACTAATTTATCAAAAGAATTGTCATAGATATTTTTGATACTTTCTATATGAGAACCTACCAATATATTATGTTTTTCCAAAATTTGTTGGCAAATTGATCCAACAATAATCCATAAAACAGTTAGTCTGCCGGAGAATATACCGCCGCCAGCTTTATCATTATAATTACTATATTTTATATTAGCGGGATAATCAGCGTGACTCGGTCTAGGAATATTTTCCAAATAACTATAATCATCACTTTTAACGTTTTTATTTTTCACTAAAACAGTCAGAGCCGCCCCAGTTGTAAAACCATTTTTATAACCAGATATAATTTCAAAATCATCAGGCTCAATTCTACTGGTTGAAAGAGAAGATTGCGGTCTTCTTTTTTTTAAGTTTTTCTCGATTAAATTTAAATCAATATTTATACCAGCAGGAAATTGATCGATTACTACACCAATATACTCACCATGCGATTCTCCGAAAAAAGTTATACTAATGTTATGTCCAATTTTATTCATATAAAGCACCTCGAATCATAAGTCATCTATTTTTGTTTTTTTAATATAAGCATTACCAATTCGCTCGATTAAAACGATATCAATAGTATCATTTTTAGCCTTTTTATCAACTTTGATATACTTTTTAAGTTCTTTATTATCAAGTGAATCTTCGTAAGGTAAATCATATTTAATTAAAACTTCTTTAAGCTCTTTTTTAATTTTTTCATCAACAACTTTCATCATCCCAAGGGCTACAGCTTCTCCATGTAAATACTTTTTGAAACCATAATAGGCTTCATAAGCGTGGCCAAAAGTGTGACCAAAGTTCAATAAATGTCTTTGATTGTTGTCAAACTCATCTTCTTCAATGAATTTTTTTTTGATTTTGATACAATCATATATTAATTTTTCTAGATTAGAATCAGGATTATTATCTTTAATATAATTAAAAAGATCTTCTGAAAAAATCATTCCATATTTAATCATTTCGGCCATCCCGTTATTAAAATGTCTCAATGAGAGAGTTTTAAGAACGGTAGGGTCTATCAAAACTAACTTAGGCGGATAAAATGAGCCTACTACATTTTTAAAATGATCGATATTGATGGCGACTTTTCCGCCTACTGAAGAATCAATTTGTGACAACAATGTAGTAGGTATTTGGATATATTCTAAACCTCTAAAAAGCGTCGAACTTACAAAACCTACCAAATCACCGGTTACTCCTCCGCCTAAAGCAATAAGTTTTGTATCACGAGTAACTCCCGCTTGCAATAATTGGTTTATTAATCGTAAATATTCATTTAATGATTTTGATTTTTCACCTTCAGGAAAAGTAATAACATTACAATTATTTATCTGATTCTTTACTTTATTAATAATATATTCAGGGATATTATCATCTGAAATGATTACATAATTTTTATCTTGGTTAATAAAATTTTTAATATTATCCAGGATATAGTTTTTTATGTAAATATCATATTCAAATCTACTCGATTGGATTGTACATTTCATATAATTCACCTAAACGTATTCGACTTTTATTCCTAGATTTTCTAAATCGTCAATAAATCCAGGATATGATTTGTTTATAACATTAATATTATTTATTCTTAAAGGCTTATTTGACCTTAATGCACTGATGGCTAATGCCATTACTATACGATGATCATTATAGGTGTTAAATTCTTTAGGCGTGAAGAATTGTTGCCCAAAGATTTCAATTGTATTTTCATCAGAATTAGTTTTAACGCCTAAAACAGTAAGGTAATCGACTATAGCACTGAGCCTATCAATCTCCTTAAGTTTTAATCTAGACACGTTCTTAATAACCGTTTTTCCTTCAGATAGTCCGCCTAATACAGCTAGTATCGGTGATAGATCAGGACATTGGCTAACATCTATTTCTATGCCTTTTGTTTTGCTTTTTAAGAAACGAAAATCATTTTTTTCTTTGACAATTTTCCCGTTCATCTTTTTAATAATGGAAATTATATCATAGTCGGGTTGCAAAGTTTCTTCATTTAAATTGGAAATACTTATTTCACCATTAATTATTCCTGCTACAGCAAAGAAAGCCGCTTGTGAATAATCAGCTTCAACAATATAGTCTTTTGGTTTATATTGTTGATTACCTTTAATAAAATAAATATTATTGTTTATTTGTATATTTATACCAAATTCCGATAAAACTTTAATAGTCATATCAACGTATTTTTTAGATTCAAAAGGATCGACAATTTCTATTGTAGTATCTGTTGATTTTAATGGAAGTGCAAATAATAATCCGCTGATAAATTGTGAACTTATGTTGCCGTTAATTATATAATTACCAGCTTCAATTGTTCCTTTTGTAAATAAGGATTCTTCAATTAAACTAAAGCTTAAATTATTGCGTTCATAAATATCCTTATATATCGATAAAGGTCTTTTAAAAAGCCCTCTTTTTCCAGTAAATAAAATTCCTTTCATATTAGTTAGCAAAGGAATTAAAAACCTTAATGTTGAACCCGATTCATTACAATCAATTACTTCATCGCCGATAAAAGGAAATTCTTTTCTCCCATAAATTTCTAAAGCGTTATCTAGTTTATTTATTTGAATTCCAACGGTTTTCAATGCGTTGATCGTCGCTTTTACATCTTCTGATAAAATTATGTTTTTTATAACAGATTTTCCCTCAGCTAAACTAGCGCAGATGATAGCTCTGTGCAAATAGGATTTTGATGGTGGGATTTTAACATCCCCTTTAGCGAAACCAGGATGAATTATAATATTCATTAAATTAAATCTCCAATGGTTATAAGTTTATCAATTAAATAGACAACACTTTATCTCTAACATTTAATTTTACCATAAATTATTTAAAATGTCTTTATTACAGTTAACGTATTCTAAAACCCATCTTTTTATTTATCGCACTATTTTTAACAACTAATTTTATGTTATAATTATTATGAAGTTTAAGGAGGTTTTACTGTGTATAAAGAAATTGAAGTGTTTGAACACACTAATGTAGTTTTAGAAAAAATGAAACCAGGAATATTTTTAAATACAAAGTATGACGATACTATAAACACCATGATTATTGGTTGGGGCGGAATAAATGTTATTTGGGGGAGACCAATATTTATAGTTTTAGTTAGAGATTCAAGAGCTACTTATAATCTGATAGAAAAAAGTAATGAATTTACCGTCAGCATTCCTATGAATAAAAAATTGAATAAAGAAATCGGTATTTGTGGCACGAAATCTTTAAGAGATATGGATAAATTTAAAGAATGTAATTTCACTCCGATAGCAGGAAGAAAGATTTCAACGCCAATAATAGAGGAGATAGAATTACACTACGAATGTAAAGTGATTTATAAACAAACGTTAAATCAAGATGTAGTACCTGATATAGTAAAATCTAGATATTATAACGGAACTGCCAATCATACGGTTTATTACGGCGAAATTGTCGATCAATACATTTATGAGAAGGAGTAAGATTAATGGGTAAAATATTAGATGGCTCCGCTTTAGCTAAAAAAATAAGAGCGCGAATAAAAAAAGAAACAATTGATTATGTTGAAAAATATAATGTTAAACCCCATTTAGCGGTTGTTTTAGTGGGCGCTGATCCTGCGAGCGAAACTTATGTAAGATTTAAAGAAAAAGCTTGTAAAGAAGTCGGAATGGAATCGACGGTTATTAATAAACCTGGCGATATAAGTGAAGATGAGTTAATTAATGTTATTGAAAGTTTGAATAAAGATGATTCAATACATGGAATTTTATTACAACTTCCGATCCCTAATCACATCAATGAAGACCGAGTAATCAATATGATAAATCCTCAAAAAGATGTAGATGGATTCGCTAATGAAAACATCGCTAAATTAAGCAAAAATCAAGACACTTTGGTTCCATGCACACCTCTCGGTATAATCAGATTATTAGATGAATATAATATTAAAACCGAAGGAGAACACTGCGTTATTATTGGAAGAAGCCAAATTGTCGGGAAACCGATGGCGCAACTGATGTTACAAAAAAACTCCACAGTGACAATCTGCCACTCAAGAACTAAAAATATTAAAGAGATAACCTCTCAAGCCGATATTCTAATAGCCGCTGTAGGAAGAGTTCATATGGTAGATGAATCATATATAAAAGAAGGAGCTGTTGTGATCGATGTTGGTGTTTCGAGAGTTAAAGGTAAAATCTATGGAGACGTAAACTTTGATAAAGTTGTCGATAAATCTTCATATATAACTCCTATGCCTGGTGGAACTGGACCAATGACGATCGCTTGCTTATTAGAAAATACGATAAAATGCTATTTGAACTTTATGGAAAGAAAAAATGATTGATAGATACTCTCGACCAAAAATGAAAAGAATTTGGTCTGAAAAAAATAAATTTGATACCTTTTTAAAAATAGAAATATTCAACGCTGAAGCTTTGAATCTTTTAGGTATAGTAAACGCTGACGAATTAAAACAAATTCAAAACAGAGCTTGTTATTCATTAAAAAGAGTTAAAGAATTAGAAAAAGAAACGAAACATGACGTAATTGCTTTTACTAGAAGCGTTTCAGAATCTTTAGGCCAAGAAAAAAGATTCATTCATTATGGTCTTACATCTACCGATGTTGTCGATACGGCTAATGGGTTTTTGATTAAACAAGCAAATGAAATCATTAATTCGGATGTGCTTTCTTTTTTAAAAATATTAAAAACTCAAGCTTATAAATATAAAGATACCTACTGTATCGGCAGAACTCATGGAATTCACGCTGATATTACTGTTTTCGGCCTAAAGTTCGCTTTATGGTATGACGAATTATCGAGAAATTACCAAAGGTTTTTAAAAGCTAGAGAAGAAATTGAAGTAGGCAAGATTAGCGGCGCTGTTGGAAACTATGCTTTTGTAGATATTAGTAT
>JAVEVN010000035.1:0-8277 GCA_034005025.1 Candidatus Izemoplasmatales bacterium
ACTATTATTGGTCGACGATGATAATGCACGGGCCATATAATTATGGACCTAAGAATAAAAGATTATTTTCAGAATTAGGTTATTTTTCAGCGATCGATCAGGCTGAACTTGACGGCTTATGGGTTAATCCATTAGCTGGAGGAGCGCCTGAAGATGTCTTAAGAATTAGACATTATCAAGCGGCGGTTATGGATTTTGATAAAGCTTTGGGAAGAATCTTAGAAGAATTAGAAGCGGCTGGTGAGTTGGATAATACTATTTTGGTATTATTTGGCGATCATAATATTTATTATCATGATTTGCATTTAAGACTTAACGACGCTACTGGGGAAGAATATTATCGTCCGGAACTATATAAAGCATATCTAGCGATCTATAATCCGATCTTAAATGAAGAATATTTGAAAACTCATGATGATGCAGTTATTCGGAAGTTTACTTCACCTTACAATATTGTCCCAACTATTCTTGATTTATTAGGTCATGAATATAATCAATTATTGTTTTTAGGTGAATCGGTTTTATTAGATTCTCAAGGAGTGTTTTATTCGCATAAACTGACTGGATTTTTTGATCAATCATTATATAGCCATGATGGCTATGAAATTCTCTATTATAAAGATGAAGTTACAGATGATTACTTGGATGATTTTTATTCTATTTGCGCTGAACAAAGATATCGTTTAGAAATCATCAATTATTGGTATGACTCGACTAGAACCGTTAGATAAAATTAATTTCGAATTTTCTTGTATTTAATAAAAGTTATAGTATAATATCTTAGGTTAAAAAAAGAGGTGAAAAAAGAAAATGTGGAAAGCAATTTGGGAAGCGATATTGTCGGTTCCATTATGGGAAGTTATTTTAATATTATTTGCGAAAGTAATTGAAGTGGCTATCTCGACTTTAAGAATAATATTTATTGGTAAAGGTTTAAGAAAACCAGGAACATTACTTGCTTTAGTTGAAATACTTCTTTGGGTTTTTATCGCCTCAAGAGTTATTACCGGTTTAGAAGAAACGCCGATGAAAGGTATTTATTACAGTATCGGATTTGCGGCTGGAGTTTATCTTGGTTCTATTTTAGAAAATCGTTTAGCAGTTGGAAAAGTGCTGATTCAAGCGGTTATTATGAAAGATGAAGCCCACACAGTTATCAACGCTTTAAGAGAAGCTGGTCATGGTGTGACAAGTATAGACGCTCATGGAAAGTATAAGGAAAGAGAAGTCTTAATGATCTTTGCTAATAGAAAGAATAAAGGCGCAATCTTAAAATTAATATCAGATAACGATGATGACGCCTTAGTGGTTGCGAATGAAGTCAGTTATTTGCGCGGTGGTTTTGTCAGTCCATGGCGTAAATTAATGAAATAAAATAAGCTCTTTATATATTGTAAATTTTAAAAAAATAATTCTTGATATTTTGACTTAAATCATTTACAATATATAATACAAACTGCAGGTGTAGTTTAATGGTAAAACATCTGCTTGCCATGCAGAGGATGGGGGTTCGATTCCCCTCGCTTGCTCCAATAGTTTGTGAAATAATCTAGAAGAATACATTTGTGTTCTTCTTTTTTTTATAAATTAATATTTTTATTTAAATTTTTTTTATATACAATTATTACTTTGAGAATCAAAATATATGGTAAAATTAGAGTAATATTTATATTTAGGGAGAATATCTATGGTTAAAGTTAAACAAGATAAAGATTTTTATATAATTGGAATTGAAAATGATAATATTAAGGTTGAGCTATTGAACTATGGAGCTAGCATAAAAAGCATCAAAACAAAAGACTATCTTGGCAATTTTGAAGATATTGTTTTAGAGTATAAAAATCTAGATGATTACTTAGAAAATAACATTCACCTAAACGCTACAATCGGGCCGATTGCCGGAAGAGTTAAAGACGGTTTAATTAAAATGAGTGACGAGATTTATCAATTGGATAAAAACTTTAATGAGAAGCATACTTTACATGGAGGAACTTTGGCTTTATCTCATAAGTTTTTTGATTTTGAAATCACTGAAAATAAGGATTTTACCGAAGTATTGTTCTATTATGAAACCGATGAGCCTTTTAATTATTTATTAAGAGTCATTTATCAGATTAATGATAATAAAATTAGAATTGATTATGAAATTGAAACGGATAAAGAGTTTATCTTTAACTTGACTAATCATGCTTATTTTAATCTTTCGGGGAACTTAAAAGCAGATGTATTGAATCATCAGATATTTCTAGCAAGTAACCTTCGTCATGAGTTAGATGAAGATTCTTTGTTTACCGGAAAAATAATTAAAGAAAAAACCATTTATGATTTTACTGAACTTGATTATGCCAAAAAAGCAATTAACCCTTTGAGTAAGACTTCAAAAGGTGGATTAGACGATATTTATTACTTTCCTAATAATGATTTAAGAAAACTAATGGCAGTAATAACGGATCCTATATCTAAAAGAGTTTTAAAGATTAGATCGACTATGGATCACTTGGTTTTATATTCTCATAACAACATCAATCAACTACCATTAGTTCACTTAAATGATCATAAAAAACATTACGCTTTATGTTTTGAGTGCGAAAAAGCACCTTATGGATTTAATGATAAAGATGCACGAAGTTTGTTAGTTAAACCGGGTAAAATTAGCAAAAATACGATAATATTTGAATTTTTAACGCAAAAATGATGATTTTTTAATAAAAAATGACGATTTACGAAATATTATTCTTGACAAATAACCATTACTGATTTATAATATCATTAGTTAAAAGGCAAAACTGATGAAAGTCAGTGACGCAAAGCTATAGGGCCTAGATAAAAGGTAGCCAGTTGCCATTATCCATTAAAAAGATAACGGCTTTTTTATTGCCGATAATATGTAAACAATTACACATATTTTCGGTGAGCAAATTCATTGAAAATTTATAAAAAAAATAATACAATAATCTCGTTAATAGCAAAACTGACGAAAGCCAGTGACGCAAAGCTATAGGGCCTTCATAAAATGATGGTAGCCAGTTGCCGTGAGTAAGTTAAAAAAACTTACTTGTAAGAGCAATTTGGCTACCATTTTTATTTTAGAAAGGGAGGTAGTGGTTATATGTGAAGAGTAAAATTAAATATATTGTCTTAATAGTATTTTTAGTTGCTTTTGCTTTTACTTTCACAAGCGCCGTTGCCTACTGGTCAACCGAGCTTGATACAACTAATATTGTTGTGGAAGTATCGGATGTAGACGCTTCATTGATTGTCGATGATAATAATGAAGAGTTTACCGGTTATTTAGTTCCCGAAGGATATGCTTTCTTTGTTGGTGAAGTTACTGAGGTAGTTTTCACATATGAAGTATCGCTTGATAAGGAATTGATTAACATCCAAAGCTTAGTGGTTGAAAAACTAGAAGTCACAATCGGTGGTGAAACAACTTATGCGCACTTGGTTGAAGTAACTATTGGTGATGAAATAGACATTAAGGAGTATGATTTATACAATGACATAGTAACAGTCATTGTTAGAGTGCGGTTGATTGAACCGATTGATTCTGAGGAAGCTTTAGAAAAAGGAATAAGCTTGGACAGAGTCAATGTGGAAGATTCATTAGGTGCTTACGAATCGATCAAAGGCCAACAGATAAATATTAAGATTGGTTTTAGATTCGAGACGAGGACAATAAATTAATAAAAAAAATAAAAAATAAAAAAAATTTAAGGAGAAAGAAAAAAATGAAAAATTTAAAAAGAAAAAATTTAGTATTAGCATTATTAGTAGTATTAGCATTAGCAGTAGCAGGAACAACTTATGCTTATTGGGCAAGTTCAATTAATGTACCTGAAAATACGACATCTACAGGTACCGTCACTGTTGGAACAGGTAATGCTGTTCAAACATCTTACGTTTTAACTCCAGGAACAACAACTGGTGGTGCATTAGTACCTGCTTCACAACTAACTAATAGTCCTTCCGGATCAGTTGACGAAGTTGTAGTTAATTATGGTGTGCAATGGGTAGAAGATGGTACTACTTCACAATTAGATGGTACAACTAGTACAGCTCCAATAACTGTATCTTGGGTAATTACTGTTGAAAAACCTGTTGGAACAGATCAATCAGCTCTAGTATCTGATTTAGTTGTTGTAACTCCAGCAGCTAATCCTGAAAATTTAACTTTAGATGCAGATCCTCAAAACTTTGTATTTACAATTACTATGACAGAACCTGCTAACCAAGCTGAATATGATGCAATTTCTGGTGCAACAATAACTATTACTTTTACATATAGTTTAGGTACAGTTACAACTACTGATAATTAATAATTAAATTAAGAATAAAATATTTTGATGAATTGAGGTGAGATATATGAAAGCTAAACAACGCATTTTACAAGCAAGCATTTTATTGTTTCTTGTGTTTTTAACTACGCTTTCTGTATCTTACACCTATGCTTATTGGGCAAATTCAGTAACTGGTATAACAGATACAGCTCAAGCCCTTGTTAATATTGGTACTTGGAGCACAATGACTCCAGAAGAAGAAACTATTTCTGATTTGGAAGAATTCTTAATTCTTCTAAATGATCCAAATAGTACTCTTTATGATCCTGACGCTGTTGCTATCTATGATGAAACGCAAGTTGTTGATGGTGCTACCGTTACTTTTGAGTCGATTTTGTTAGAAGGACATACTTGGGACATTTTAGGTACAGGAGAAATTCCTGTTAATGGTAAAGCTCCTAGAATCGGGTTTGTACAACTGATCGATAGAACTTTAGATGGATCTAACGTGCCAATGTACCCTGTGTTACCACCTGCCCCAGGCGACCCTGATGCCACTTATCCAAATTATTCATATTTCGTCGCAAACGACATTTATAATAATTTGGGTGATGATACATTTAGTATCAGGCTTAATTATGAAGTTGAGATGACCTTATCTGAGCCATTAGCCAATGTTACAAATATCAGTTTCTATGCATTTAGAAGTTTCTATGTAACAGCTACTCCAGATAATGATCCAAACCCTTTCAATAGAGTTGATGAATACCCGTTAGCTACAAACAGATCCTTTACTGTATCAGTAAGTACTGATGGCGTTAATTTCACAAGTATTGGCACTGGAGTTCCAGGAACTTCAACTGCGCTTTCAGCTAATTTCAACTTTTATAGTTTTGATATACCTACTCAATTTTTGAATCAACCTATATATATTAAGATATATTATAATGGTGCGACGATAAAAACCAAAGGTACAATTGATTATTCAAGACTTATAATTGACGAACTGACAATAAACACAAATTAGGAAGAAGAAATTCTTCCTTTTTTAAAAACTAATCTTGATAGATTAAGTTTTAATTATATGTTATAATTTTTTTAATCATAAATAATCTTTTACAAGGAATCTCTATGGAACAGAAAATTACTAAAAATATAAAAAAAATTTATAACCATATCTGTAATATGGGAGTAAGCAAAAATCTCTCGATTTTTATAACTGTTTTATTTTCAACTGTGTTACTTTTGATTTTTTTTGCTTTGCCGCAAGTTTTGCCAAAATACTCAAATCACATTTTTGGCGGTTACCAAAGCTTTGTAATACCTTATGACGCTGAAATAATCGATAATCAAATATATAAGAAAATTGTTTGGATTGAAGATATAAATATCGATGATATCGATACTTACACTTTTCTAGCTATAAAAGATCCAACAACTGAACTAGTGACGATTGAAAAGGTATTTAGTTATGACGAAGAAAGCCGGGAAATAATAACTTCACCAGATGGAGTTATTGCCAATAGAACCAGTTATGATGATATTGATGGCGCTTATATCAAAGAGTCTTCTAGTTTAGGGATATTTTATTATTATGTTTCTCGACCTTTAGGGCTAATAGTTATGAGTGTATGTTTTGCTGGAGCTTTGGCTATAGGATATATCGTTTTTGTTAAAAATGAGCAATGATAATATTAATTTAAGAAGTGATAATATGAAAAAGAAGATAGTTAAAATTACCGCAAATATTGTCTTTTATTTAGTAGCTATATTTTTAGCTAGTTATTTTGTGGTGAATTTAATTATTCCAGATAAAACAGTATCTATTTTCGGATTTAAGACTTATATAATCATTTCACCAAGTATGGCTCCAACTTTTAATGTCGGCGATGCGGTTATGGTCACAAAGGTGGATCCTGAAGACTTAAATCCCGATGATATTATTTCTTTTAAGGTTTATCTAAAGGATTTAGGCGATGAAGCTGTTGTTACTCATTATTTAGGAGAGACGCAAACAATTGGGGACGAGGTAATTTATAAAACCCATGGCGAAGGCGATATAGTTTATGATAAGTGGGTTGATGAAAATGATAATCCGATTGAAATAACTGAAGATATGATTATCGGCAGAGTTGCTTTTAACATACCAAAAGGGGGAAACTTCTTTTTGATGTTTCAAGACCCGGTGATGTTGCTTTTAATCGCTTTGAATATTGGCGTTATCGTTTTTATAGTAGCGTATTATAAAAAGAATAGAAAAAAACCTGATAAGACAGATTAATTTAATTCTGTCTTTTTTTCATTTTCTATCTATTTATTGAAAAATATCGATATTTATAATAAAATAATACTTGAAGAGGAGTGATCAATTGATGAAATATATTGTTAGAGATTATGAAACAAGATATTTTGCCGGAATTGAACTTATTGGCGGATTAAAAGTTGATAGTGACGACTACGCAAAAATCCCTGGTCTTTGGGATGATTTGCGTGAACTTTATCTACATGAAATTCATAATAAAATTTTTCCACACAATTTCATCGGTTTAGAAATGTATCGTTTTGATTTTTTAGAATCCAAAACGATGGATTATTTCGCTCTGGTTGAAATCAAAGAGTTGGAAAACTTTGAAGGTGAAGAAATCGTTACTAAAAAACTACCTAAGGGGAGATACATCAGTTTTAAGATAGACCATGACTCTTTAATGGAAGAAGTTGAAAGAGTTTATGAGTATGTTAAACAAGAAAGAATCAATATTCATTTAGGATTTGATGTTAAAGAATATATTCCTGAAGAGGATTATAAAACTCAAGGAGCTAAACTTTATTTAACTTTTAAATTAGAATAAAAACATCGAATAAATATTAAGAAATATCAAAGCCTACTTAGGCTTTTTTATTTGGTGAAAATATCTTAAAAAAAATATGTCATGGCTTAAAAATTATGTTATAATTATTATTGATGTAAGCGCTTTAATGAAAAAAGGAGAAGGAAATGACGGATTTAACAAATGTAAAAGAAATTGACATGATGGCAGTAGTAAAAGATAAACCTGAAAAAGGCTTTTCGATTGTTAGAAAAAAAATCTCCACTGATTTAGCTAAGGGTGAGGTTTTGATCAAAATTAATTCCGTGAGTTTTTGCGGGACGGATTCTCATATTTATAATTATGATAATTGGGCTAAAAATAGACTTATTTTACCGCTTACGGCTGGCCATGAATTTACAGGAGAAATTATTAAAATCGCTGATGATGTTACAAGAGTTAAAGTAGGAGATACAGTCAGTGCAGAAACTCATATCATCTGTAATGAATGCGAATATTGTTTAAGAGGCGAAGGTCATATCTGTGAAAATACTAAGATTATTGGTGTTGATATTGATGGTTGTTTCGCTGAATATATCAAGATTCCAGCACAGAACTGTTTTGTTAGTGATAAGAGACTTAACCCGCTTCATTTATCGGTTCAAGAACCTTTGGGAAACGCTGTTCATACGGTTTGTCACTTTCCAACAGAAGACAAGTCAGTTGTAGTTGTCGGTTGCGGTCCTATCGGGTTGATGGGAGTGGATGTGGCTTTAGCTTGTAAAGCAAAAAAAGTCATTGCGATTGAAGTGAATGAATTCAGAAGAAATTTAGCTAAAGAGTTAGGCGCTACTTATGTAATTAATCCAATAACAGAAAACACTTATGAAAAGGTGATGGAATATACTGGCGGAAAAGGCGCTGATGTAATCTGTGAATTTTCTGGAAACAAAACGGCGATTGAAGATGCTTTTAAGTATATTAAACCAGGCGGTGGTATGAGTATGCTGGGACTACCTAGTGAAAATGTTTCGATTAATATCGCAGATGATATCGTCTTTAAGGGCATACATATATATGGAGTAGTCGGTAGAAGAATTTATGAAACTTGGGAACAAGTTAAATATTTGTTAGATAATAATCTTTTACATTTAGATAAGGTAATAACACATCAATTTCCTTTGAGTAAG
>JAVEVN010000036.1:0-8144 GCA_034005025.1 Candidatus Izemoplasmatales bacterium
ACTATTAACAGCTTGACCGTTACTGATATTGATACCATCTTAATAAGTAATTCATTCCATATTACAATCGACAACATGATTAGAGGAAATGCAAATGTTTATAGTGGAATACCTGCACTTGCTGAAGACGCTACAACTTATCCGGTTACAGTTATTACAAAAACTGAAATTACCGAATTTATCATTGCTGCTCAACAATTTAGCGGAGTTAACTTCACAAATGTTACCTTCTCTGTCGCGACAGTTACAGCCCTTACTCCTGAAGAAAGAGATGAAGTTCTTGATTCAATGATCGTTAGAAATATGTTAACGAATGAAATTGAATTGATTCCTGGTTACGTTGCTGATTCGAATAATTATATGAATAATGATACAAATACTTTCTTAACTGAAGCTGGTATCAATGCTGTATTAGGACTTTAATATTATAAGTAATAAATTAAATTAACTATACCGCTACTTTTTCTAAAAGAGTAGCGGTATATTTTTCTTTTAATTAAGAGGTAATTATTGTATAATTTGTATGTTATAAAAAAAATTACTTAAGATATGAGGGGCAAAAATTGAAAAAAATATTAATATTTCTAAGCTTAATTGTTGTTATGGGTTTAGTCGGATGTAGTTTAACTACTGAAACACAAACACAAACAACTGAAACTAGTCAAACGAGCCAAAGTAATCAAACAACTGAAACTAGCTTAACTACTGAATCTTCAACTAATTCAACTGGAGTAAGTTCGACTCTAACAACGGAAATTACAACGGAAATATCAACTGATAATACAGTTGAAACAACCGAAGAATATGATAGATATCAGGATATCTATCTTTATTCAACCAATGATTTTCATGGTGGCGCTTATATTGATTATAATCAATTTTCTTTAATTAGTGGAAAAATCCAAGAAATGAGATCTTCTTATGACCATGTCATCGCCTTATCAAATGGCGATATGCTTCAAGGAACGGCTTTTTCTAATTATTATTATGGTAAGCCTTTTATTGAAGCGATGAATATTGGTGAATTTGACGGTTTTGTTATTGGAAATCATGAATTTGATTGGGGAATTGAAAAAATTGCAGAGTATAATGACGGTTTATTTGAAAACGGTGAAGCAAATTATCCGTTTTTAGCTGCCAATATCGTTTATAAAGACAGTTTAGAACCATTAGAATTTACTATTCCATATATCATTTCTGAAGTCAATGGCGTAAAAGTAGGAGTAATTGGTTTAATTGGTGATGTTATCAACTCTATCGCTTACTCAAGAGTTGAAAACATCTTATTTTTAGATCCTCTAGAGACAATAGAAAATTATGCTTATGAATTAAGAGTGAACCAAGAAGTTGATGTTGTTGTGGTATATATACATTCAGATTCGTCTATCAATATGGATATAGCTAGTTTAAGCGGCAATTATAAAGTGGATGCAGTTTTTAATGGCCATAGTCACTGGAATGAAGCGTCATATATTACAAGGACAGGCGTTGATTTAGCTTATGCACAATCAAGTTCAAAGGATTATTCGCTTTTAGCGGAAATTAAAATTACTTTTGACCTAGAAATAGAAGAAGTAATCGAAGTTTCGCCTAGAACTTACGCTGAGAGCGAACTAACTTCCTATGATCAAGGGGTTATCGACATTTTTAACGACTATTCAACTGATCAAGTTTATCTGGATTTTATTAATCAAATTTTATCTTTCTCTGAAGGAAGTTTTGACAGATCTGATTTAGCGCCATGGGGTGCTTCGGTAATCAGAGATTATCTAGGAATTGACTTTGGAGCTGTAAATACTGGTGGATTTAGAGTAAATATGGAATATGGCGATATTACCATGGGCGAAATGATTACAATTTATCCTTTTGATAATGTGATTAAAACAACCGAAATGACCGGCCAACAAATCACTGATTTCTTAAGTGAAATAAATTACTATAATAATGATGTTGTCTTTGATGATTCTTTAACTTTTGACGGCACTACAGCTTATGTAAATAACATTCCGATTGTCTTGAATCAATTATATACTGTTGGAGCGGTTGATTATATCTTCGATAAGACTGATTATGATTTCATTGAAGGGATAAATATCAGTTACACTGGTATCTATCTAAGAGATCTTCTAGTTGAAGATTTATTAAATACAGAATCTTTTTCTCCATATGATGGTTCAAATTATGTTGAACCAATGAGTTATTTCTATAACGAAATATATAATGAAATAAGGTAAATAAAAAAGGCTTAATTCTAATTAAAGAGTTAAGCCTTTTTTTCATCCAATGGATTGATATTGTATTCAACTATTTCAAATCCGTCATTTTCAAAAATGATTTTGTTTAATGAACAATTATGCAAGTAAGTCATATAGGTAAATTCATCAATATAATGATTTAAGAAAGCCTTAATAACATGAGAATGAGTGACGATTAAAAGTCTTTTTCCATCATGCTTCTTGGCTATTTCTGTAAGAGTTTTTATAACCCGATTTTCTAAAACCTCATCGGTTTCCATATTAGGGATAAGCCCGTTTCTTGATAAATCATAATAGTCATCGGTTATTTTTCTGCCATCATAATCACCAAAGTTTCTTTCGATTAGGTTTCTATCGATAAAAATCGGTCGAGAAATAACCATACCATGATTTATTAACGATGCTGTTTTATATGCTCTTTTAAGCGGAGAAGAGATTACCAAATCAAACTTAATGTTTTCTTTCTTTAAGTATTTGCCGGTTTCCAGTGCTTGATTTACTCCGGTTTCATTGATTGGATTGTCCATTCTTCCTTGAACTATGTAGTTTTTGTTAGCGTCCGTTTCAGCGTGACGCAAAAGATAAATTTCTGTCATTTTTTTCACCGTAAACATTATACTATAATATTTTTAAATTTAAAGAAAAATATCCTTGTAATTGTTTACATTCCTAAATATTTACTTATTAGGGTTGATAGTGTATAATAATATTACTTATAAAGAGGTGAAAATTCATGAGAGTAGTAGACATAATAGAAAAAAAACGGATGGGCCATACTTTAAGTGATGAAGAGATTGGCTTTGTTATAAATGGCTATGTTAAGGGTGTGGTTCCTGATTATCAAATCAGCGCTTTATTGATGGCGATTTTCTTTCAAGGAATGAGTGATGAAGAATCGGCTTCATTAACTAAAGCGATGCTTTATAGCGGCGATATCATTGATTTAGGAATGATTGAAGGCGTTAAAGTTGATAAACACTCAACCGGAGGAGTAGGTGATAAAACCACTTTGGTTTTAGGACCGCTTGTTGCTTCTTTAGGCGCTAAATTAGCTAAACTGTCAGGTAGAGGGTTAGGCCATACCGGTGGTACCTTAGATAAGATGGAAAGCATTCCGGGAATGCGAATTGATTTGAGTGAAAAAGAGTTTATCAATCAGGTTAATAAGATAAACATGGCAGTTGCTGGACAAACTAAATCACTGGTTCCGGCTGATAAATTGTTATATGCTTTAAGAGATGTCACCGCAACCGTTCCTTCAATTCCTTTGATAGCTTCTAGTATCATGTCAAAAAAACTGGCAAGTGGTGCGGATGTAATCTGTTTGGACGTTAAAATCGGTGACGGTGCTTTCATGAAAACCATAGATGAAGCAAAAGAATTGTCGAGAATCATGGTTTCTATCGGTAAAGCTTTTGATAAGAAAGTATCAGCTTTTATAACTTCAATGGACGAACCGTTAGGTCTGGCTGTTGGGAACCGTTTGGAAGTAAAAGAAGCAGTTGAAACTTTGATGGGTAAAGGACCTAAAGATTTAGAAGATTTATGCGTTACTATCGGCGGATATATGGTTTATTATGCCAATCAAGCCCCTTCGTTAGAAGAAGCGTTAAAGATGGCTAAAGAAAACTTGCATAACGGTAAAGCCCTTGCTAAATTCTATGAATTCATCAACGCTCAAGGCGGAAAAATCGAAGATTTAGATAATTTTATCGAGGTAGAAGAAATTGTGCCATTTATCTCAACCAAATCTGGTTATATTAAAACCATTAAAGCTTTAAACATCGGTTTAGCTTCAATGAAACTTGGTGGCGGTAGAGCTACAAAAGAAGAAGAAATCGATCCGATGGTCGGAATTGTATTGAATAAAAAAGTTGGCGATAAAGTTGAAAAAGGTGAAACTCTAGCTTTTATTTACCGAAACAATAAAATTTCTGATGAGATTTATTCTTTATTAGAAGATGCATACGAGATTACAAAAGAAAGAATTGAAAAAGAAGACATCGTAAAATTGATTATTTCTTAGATTAAAATGTAAATATTATTTATTAATTATATTTATATGTTATAATTAAATTATGATAAGGGGAGCTTGGAGTACCAGGCTGAGAGTATAACTGTTCTGTTATAGACCTTACCTGATCTGGATAATGCCAGCGTAGGAGTATATTTGATACTTATTGGGTCCCTTTTATATAAGGGACCTTTTTTATTTAAAATAAAGGAGAAATGATATGAAAAAAGAAACTAGAATTATTGCAGAAATAGCCATATTAGTAGGTGTTGCCTTAGTTTTTGATGTTATCGCCGGATTGTTTTCGCCTTTTAAGTATGGCGGTTCAATCTCACCGGCGATGTTGCCGATATTTATAATTGCTTACAGGAGAGGGTTAAAACCGGGCCTTTTTGCTGGATTCATCTTCGGAGTACTTCAAGCTATTTTAGCTGAAGCTCTTGGTTATGGAGTTTTCGCCTTTATCGTTGATGAGGGTTGGTGGAAGTTTATCGCTATGTTTATGTTAGATTATATTCTACCTTTCACACTTTTAGGTTTAGCGGGAATATTCAAAGATCCACTTAATCGAAAAAGTTCTTTCATTTTAGGAATAAGTTTAGCTTCATTTTTAAGGTATCTTAGTCATGGTATTTCCGGTGTTTTGATTTGGGATTATTATGCAACATTAGCGGGAATGAATCCTTTCTTTTATTCCTTTATCGCCTATAATTTGCCTTATATGCTCGCGTCTTATGCTTTATGTTTAATTGTTGGTTTGATATTATATGACCGTAATGTTTGGAGTTATGGACTTAACGAAGAATAAAAAATATTAAAATTAAATAAGAAAAATTAGCACTCAAATCTTGACAGTGCTAATTTTTATGTTATAATATTTATTGAATGAATTAATTGTAAATATTAGGAGGAAATTATGGCTAAAAAAACAATTGAATTTAAAACAGAATCCAAACGCTTATTGGAACTTATGATTCACTCAATCTACACAAACAAGGAAATCTTTTTAAGAGAATTGATTTCTAATGCATCAGATGCGATTGACAAATATCATTTATTGAGTTTAACAAATGACGATTTGGAAAAAAGAAATGATTATGAAATTCATATTGAAGTCGAAAAAAAGAAAAGAAAAATTACAATATCTGATAATGGTATCGGTATGACTTATGATGAATTAATCGACAATATTGGTACAATAGCAAAAAGCGGTACCTTAGAATTCTTTAAGAACCTAAAAGAAAAAGAATTGAAAGACGACGATTTAATCGGTCAATTCGGTGTTGGTTTCTATTCCGCTTTCATGGTAAGTACTAAAGTTGAAGTTATCACCAAATCCGCTATGAGCGATCAAGCTTATAAATGGATCAGCAAAGGTGAAGAAGGTTTTACAATCGAAGAAACCACTAAAGATAGCGTCGGAACGGAAATCATCTTAACGATTAGAAAGAATGAAGACGAAGAAGAATATGACGAGTTCTTAGAAGAATATAAAATTCGTTCATTGGTTAAGAAATATTCTGATTATGTAAAATATCCAATTACGATGACTTCTGAAAAAGAAGTTCCAGTTAAAGATGATGAAGGAAATGAAATCGAAGATAAATTTGAAACTGTGATTGAAAAAGAAACAATCAATCAAATGACGCCGATTTGGAAGAAAAACAAAAATGAAGTTACTGAAGAAGAGTTATCAGAGTTTTATAAGACTCAATATTATGACTATAATAATCCGCTATTTTCAATTTGGACTAATGTCGAGGGAGCTTTAACATATAAATCAATCGTATTTATTCCTGAAAAAGCTCCGACTAATCTCTATTCAGAGAAGTATGAAAAAGGTCTTCAATTATATGCTAAAGGTGTCTTTGTCATGGATAAATGCAAAGAGCTTGTTCCTGACTATTTGCGTTTTATCAAAGGCCTTGTAGTAAGTCCTGATTTGAATTTGAATATTTCAAGAGAAATTCTCCAACAAAACCGACAACTTACCTTAATTCAAAAGAATTTAGAAAAGAAAATTATCAACGAATTAGAAAAAACCCTTAAAAACGAAAGAGAAAAGTATATTAATTTCTGGAAGGAATTTGGCGTTAATTTAAAGTATGGAGTTTATGATAACTTCGGATTAAATAAAGATTTATTAAAAGATTTATTGATGTTTGAAACTGTCAATGAAGAAAACCTAATTACACTTAAAGAATACGTTGAAAAGATGCCAAAAGATCAAAAAGAGATTTTCTTCGGTTCGGCTCATTCTAAAGATGCAATTAAAATATCGCCTCAAATGGATGTTTTGAAGAAAAAAGGTTATGATGTATTAGTCTTAACTGATGAAGTAGATGAGTTCATGATTTCTATGCTTAATGAATATGATAAGCATAATTTCAAATCGATAAATCAAGGAGATTTAGATATCTTAGACGAGAAAGAAAAAGAAGATATCAAAAATTTAGAAACTAAGAATCAAAGTTTGTTGGAAAAGATTAAAGATATCTTAAAAGATAAAGTCAAAGACGTTAAATTATCAACAAGACTAACAGATTCACCGGTTTGTCTTGTCAGCGGCGACGGCGTAAGTTTCGAAATGGAAAAGGTAATGAATCAATTGCCTGGACAAAAAGACGTAAAAGCCGATAAGATATTAGAAATAAATCCTAAACATGAACTTTTCCAAGCAATCGAAAGTTTATATAAGAATAACGATGAAGCTATTGAAGATTACGCTGATATATTATATAATCAAGCGTTGTTAATTGAAGGTTTAGAGATTAAAGATCCGGTGAATTTCGCCAATAAGATGGTTAAGGTCTTAATCAAAGCCGCTAAGAAAGAAGAAAAAATTGATGAATCAAATCCTAAAGAAGATTAAGGATGAATTCGCTTCATTCGTAACAGAAAAAAAAGCTAAGATTAAACATAAAAATCATGGCAATATGGAGTTTTTAAAGCTTGTTCCCACCAGCAACAATAAAAAAATAGCGGTGGAAATCAACTTCATCTATATGCTTAATGAAGAAGGTTTGGATGTTTTAATCGAGTATGAAAAGAGAAATGCTGATAAGGAAATAATTAAAAAGTCTTATTCATTTTCTTCCTACCTTAAAAAAGGTTCTTTAGAGATGATTGATAAGGATATGTTAGGTTTAATCGAAGAGAGTTTTAAATATGAAGTTCTTGACTCGAAACTTAAATCGGTTATCCCTCTTCAAACTCAAGCTGATAATTTTATCAGCGTCATAAAGAATTCGTGGAATATAATTATTAATTATAATGAAATGATATAAAAAAAAGCCCCTTTAACTCTGGTTAAAGGGGTTTTATATAATATTCATCAACAATCTTTAAGTAATCAACGGGTTTTCTATAGCCTTCTTTAATTTCATGACCATACTCTTCAAATTCACTCAAAGTTATAGATTTTCTCGAGGACTGACTTCTATTATAAAATTCAATGACATACTTTGAATCCAAGAAGAAGATTCTGCCAAGAAGCGAAAAATAAACGATGATAAAACTAATTGCACCGTGTTCTTTTACTTTTTGTAAGTGAAGAATTTGATGTTCATGGATATTTTTCATCGGAAATGAAGTTTTCGTTTTTGTTTCCTTAGCTTCAAAATCGATGTAACGACCTTTATAGATACCGTTATAATCAGTTGTAGAAGGCAATTTATAATAAGCTTCAACGATTTTTGCGGCTGATCTAGTGCGGTAATCCACCGAGACGATTTGAATTGGAATTGGTTTTTTATAGATTACGGCGATGTCGTTATCTAAGTAAAACTCATTGGTTTGATTAATCATATTTTCAAAATTCATCCCGCGATTAGCGCTCGATGAAATTTTATTCTGATTGGAACTTCTTTTAATTG
>JAVEVN010000037.1:0-1607 GCA_034005025.1 Candidatus Izemoplasmatales bacterium
TCTTTTATCTAAAAAACACATTGAATCCTTCGCAGTTATTTCAATGCTTTTAGCGACTAAACCGTTGTCTTCTAAAAGTTTTATTGTATCAATTACCACTTTTTTCCCATCGTTTTTAGCTGTGTTGTAAAAAAGCTTTTGCCTTGGCTTATTAATTGATTTCAATCCCGCAAAAAGTGCGGCTATCGTTTTACCAATTCCAGTAGGAGCCTCTAGATAAAGTTTCCCATTATTTAAGATATTACGGTAAATATAAGCCATCATCTCTCTTTGATTTAATCTATATTCAGGGAAAGGAAACTCTAATCCGATAATTGATTTTTGTCTCGAGTTTTCATGACTTGCGATTTTATCTTCCCAAGTTAAGTATTTTTCTACAGTTTTATTATAGAATAATTCCAGTTGCTTTTTCGTAAAACTTTTTTCAAATTGCTTTACATTCATACTATCTACATTAATGTAAGTTAAAACGACATTTATCTTGCTCAATTGATTGGTTGTTAAATAGATATAAGCATAAATTTTTGCTTGAGCAAGATGGCTTGGCGTTGTATCGATTTCAAGTTGATCTAAATCAAGATGAGTAGATTTAATCTCTTCAATAATTATCGAATCTTCACGCGTTAAAACGCCATCGATTCTTCCCGATATTAAGAGTGATATAGATTCATTTTCATAATTGATCTTACAGGTTACTTCTTTTTGATCATTTCCCAGATATTTAGCTTGCCAATACTGATGTATTTCGGTTCCTTCCTGGGCTCTAATCATTAAGTTTTTAGTGCTAGATATGCTTCCAGAACCATAGATTAATTCTACTATCTCTTTTACGCTTATGCTTATTTCTTTCAATTACATCACCTTAGTAATATTATAACTCAAATTAGCTTAAATAAGTAAAAAAACCAAGAGTTCTTGGTTTTCTTTTAGAATTTTATATAGAATGGTAATAGCGGTAGATTGTTTGTCGTAATGATATCAGAAGGCGGATATTTTTTCATTGCATATCTTATTTCCTTGATATCTTTATTTTTATTAATGACTATCCTATTATTGGCTATAACCACATCTGTTAATGGTAAAAAATTAACGCCGTCAACACTATATGTAAATCCTAAGTATTGTCCAGATTTTGACATTAAGTTCAAATGATTGTCCTTTATCAATATAGTTAATTTATCAACAGTTTCTTGATATGTATAATATGAAGGAGCTGTGTTATTTTTACCGATTTTAAATAGCTTTTCTAAAACTATATCTGTAAGTCTTTTAGCCACTAAATGTTTATCTTTTGGATTGATAAATTCTGGATCGCCAAAATCAATTGCTGGGACTAGATAAACGCTATCTTTATCTGTAGCAACATTCGCTTGAGCAATCCTGATCATGCTGACGCTGTAATCATCAGCTAAAGGATGATCATATCCAGCGATTTGAATCACAAAGAATGGTAATTTTAAATCATTAAAATCAAATCTTAAGCATTTAATAATTTTTTGTAAGGCATTTTCATAGATACTAAAATATGGAAAATCATTTTCGCCTTGATAAAATATTATTCCTTTTAAATTGTGAGGTATAACCTCTTTTTTTATGCTTTGATATAA
>JAVEVN010000037.1:1707-7845 GCA_034005025.1 Candidatus Izemoplasmatales bacterium
TATATTTCATCCTCCAAATTTAAAAACTAGACTTATTATAACAATAAAAAAGGACATATGTAAAGTATCATTTGTCCTTTTTCAATATAAGAAATTTTCTCATATTTAATTCACTTTTAAATATGAATTAATTCAAGATTTTCTTTTTAAAACCGCTGCCTGATTTTTCTAAGTGATGATTTTTAGAGAACTCAATAGTATCTTTTATCGATTCGTGAATATCTCTTGTTTTAAAGTTCAATAACTCTTTGGCTTTAGCGTTAGAAAAATTGTGATTTGAGTTTAAAACAGATACTGAATAATGAGTAAACAAAGGTCTTTTTCCTGCAAGTAAATAGATAAATTCTGCAAAATAACTCATCATTTTAATGAACCAATAAGCTATTTTGAATTTTATTTTCTTTCTTCCTGTATATTCAGCTATATAGTCCAATAATTCTTTTACTGTGATTGAAGACCCAGATAAGATATAGCCCCCTTTATTTTCTCCAAAAATTGCGGCATTTATTATTCCTTGAGCAACGTCCCTTACGTCTACGAAATTATATCCTCCTTTTAAGTAGGCAGTTAATCTTCCTAATAAATAATCTGTGAAAACTTGGCCGAAATTAGATAATTTATAATCATAAGGACCAATGATTCCTGAAGGATATACAACAATAGTTTCTAAATCAGGATCAGTCTGATTTAAGACTAAGTTTGTAGCTATTGCCTTGGTTTTAGCATAATGCCCCATAACCTTTTTGGGATTAATTGTTTTTGGTTCTTCTATAACTTCGTTATTTTTCTTTTCTTCTATGGCATGAACGCTTGAAGTATAAACAAGTCTTTTTATTTTGTTGATTTGACAAGCTTCGATAATATTTTTTGTCCCATTTACGTTCACATTATATAATTGTTTCTTTCTTCCTAGTCTAATTTCTACAATTCCAGCTAAATGAAAAACAACATCAAAATCTTTAACTACTTCTATTAATTTAACTCTATCAGTTACATTTCCATAAATCACTTTTACATAAGGATTGATTACAGAAATATCATCTTTTTCTAGAACTAATGCATAAACTTCATTTCCTTGGTCATATAACCTTTTGACCAACACATTGCCAATATGACCCGTAGCTCCGGTAACTAAGCATTTCATAACTAACCTCCTATGCTTATTATACTTTGAATTATTTTATTATTAAACATAAGTTTACTATTGTGATGTAACATTCAGATTACTCTCACAATCGATACACAAAAAAAGCAGTATTTCCGAAGAAACACTGCTTAAATTTATTGTTAAAAGATTATGCCCAAACAAAACTACTTCCGTCGTAAGTTCCGTCTCCCATGATTTCAGTATCGCCAGTTTGTGCTAATTTATCATCCCAATTAAATGAGGTTTGAGTATTAGGGAAAAGGACTAATAAGAAGTAATCGTCATTTTCGCCAATATTGAAGTTATAAGTAGATCCGGATAAAGTTCCTTCTACCCACCTTCCGTCTTCGCCTTCTTCCCAAACCCAAGCGGCAATTTTGCTATTTGGATAAGCACTAATATCAATATTATTTACAACAATTTCAGTTACGACAATATTACTTTTAATATAAGTGAATTGTCTTTCAATTAAATAATCACCGTACCAAAGTTCTAAATCTAATGTCACAGTTGCATTATCATCTGGATGAGATAAAGTAACGTCAACAGTTCCTGAGAAAGAAACTTTAGATCCACCATTGACTGAATAATAAGCTTCAGTAGTATTAAACGAGTAAATAGTCACTTTTTTTGTGTCTGTAAATGATCCACGGCTTCCGTCATCTGAAAGATAAAATGATGGTTTAGCTTGATATGGATTATTATAAACAATCGCTATTCCGCTATCTCCGACATTTCCAGAGATTTTTCCGTCTTTAACAACAAAATTGCTGTCACTTATTTGATCATAATAATTACCATCAGGGATATTATATACAGGAATATTATTTACTTTTTTAGTTCCAGCTAAATCCACGATTACTACACCGAACAATTCATCATCAAATCTTTCGTTCAAGAAGAAATTATCTTGTCCGCTTAAATACTCTGAAGTTCCAGCGAAATAATTATGAAAACGATTGATTTCAGAAACTTCTAAAGACTTCCACAAATATGAACCAATTTCACCCATAAATGAATTGTCATTAGGTCTTGCAAAAAACAAAGAAGTTGCATTGCTTCTCGAAGCATTGATAACATAAGCTTTAGTTAAATAAGAATCCGGCGTTGATTTTGTGCTTCCGTCAGCGAAAGTATCATGTGATTCAGCCCAAAGAACAGTTTTAGCAGCGTCTACTCCATCGATATAATTATCAGCAATCAATGCACTAAGATTCTTTGATATTACAGCTTGTCTAATTACATCTGACATATGATTAGCCGTTACTGACATGTAGTTTGTATAATCAGTGTATGAGCGGTTAGCTCCTGCGGTATTTAAGATTTCACCATAGAAATATAAATTGTCTTTCCCTAAACCGTTGGCATAAGCATTTACTCCATTTAATATGTAAGGCCAGAAGTTACTTGATAAATCGCCATCATTAGGGGTTTCAATATGTTTAGCTGCATCAAATCTAAAACCAGCAACTCCGGCATCAACATATTCTTTTAATAATGATAATACCCGATCTTGGACTGTTTGAGTCTCTGTTTGCAAATCAACTAATTCTCCTAAAGAGCCTCTAGTTACTGAGAAAACGCTAGAGTCAGAAGCTAAACCGTTATTAGTTCTAATTAAATTTTGATTGTAAATTTCAGGTTCATAAGAGGCGACATTCGGGTCTAGAGTATTATTTCCGTCGCTTGATAAATGATTTAATACGACATCGACAATTATCTTGATTCCAAACTCTTCAGCAGCGGCAGTTAAAGACTCTAGGTCAGCTCTAGTTCCAATAGAATGATCAGCTGTTGCGATAGAAAAACCTAGTGGTTGATATAATTTCCACCAACTTGATCCGTAAGTAGCAATACCAAAAAAATCTTTTTGCGGTTGCATTGGAGATATTTGAATTGTTGAAAAACCAGCAATCGCTATATCTTCTAAGTTTTCTTCAATATTGACTAAAGACCAATTCCAAGCATGAAGTATTGTTCCGTCTTGAACATTATCAACCAAGTATCCTGATTCTACAGTAGGTTCTTGAGCCAAAAGTTCTATCTCAGTAGTTTTTGTATTACATGAAATGAAAGCTAAAGATAATAAAATAGTCATGGCTATGAATAATATTTTTTTAGTCATTTAAATTCTCCTTTTATAAAAACGCTTATTATTTACGTTATTAAATTCTGAGTTTATTATAACATAATAAAAAAATATAAGTTAATAAATTATGCTGTAAACTGTTACAAAAAAAACTGCCAATAATTGGCAGTTTTGATTAAATTGCTTGGTATTTCAAATCAAAAGCTTCACACACACCTATACAAGTACATTTACCGTTATAAGTATTTACACCCATCTTTAATGGTTTTGATATTTTGATCGCTTCTTCAAGACCTTTATCAGCGATTAACAAACCATATTTCAAGGTTGAATTATTCAAAGCAATTGTTGAAGTCTGAGGAACAGCTCCAGGCATATTAGCAACGCAATAATGAACGATACCATCAACAACAAAGGTTGGTTTATCATGGTATGTTGCTTTTGATACTTCTGTTGAGCCGCCTTGATCAATAGCGATATCGACAATAACACTACCTGGTTTCATATTTTTGTAGTAATCTCTTTTAATGATTTTTGGCGCTTTAGCACCTGGTAATAAGACTCCACTAACTACTAAATCAGCATTTGTCATAACTGCTTCAATATTATGGGAATTGCTATAAAGAGTTGTAATTCTATTTCCATAAATATCATCTAAATAAGTCAATTTATCGATATTAATATCAAGAACAGTAACATTAGCTCCTAAACCAACTGCCATTTTTAATGCAGATTCACCAACAACACCAGCTCCAATAATAGCTACATTAGCTCTTCTTGTGCCTGGAACACCAGAGATTAAAACTCCAGAACCTCCCATAGTTTTTTCTAGATGTTTTGCGCCTTCAATAACGCCTAATCTACCAGCTACAGAACTCATAGGTTTTAAACATGGTAATGATCCGTCTTCTAAAATAATAGTTTCATAAGCTACCGCTTTAACCTTTTTAGCCAGTAGAGCTTCTGTTAGAGCTTGATCAGCCGCTAAATGTAAATAAGTATAAAGAACTAAATTTTCACGGAAATATTGATATTCTTCTTGAAGCGGTTCTTTAACCTTAACAATCATATCTGATTTTTCCCAAACTTCTTTAGCTGAAGGAAGAATTTCCGCACCTACTCTAACATATTCTTCATCAGGAAAACCAGAGTTTAATCCCGCATTGCTTTCAATATAAACCTTATGACCGTGTTTTACATATTCATTTACACTGCCCGGTGTTAAACCAACACGAAATTCAAGTTTCTTAATTTCTTTGACACATCCTATATTCATAACTTTCACCTCACTAAATATATTTTAACATAACAGCAAGCGTTTTCATAAACAATTTAACAAAAATTTTTTACGTTTTTAAAGTCAAATAAAAAAAGGCGTATTACCGCCTTTTACAAGCATTTTATTTGCAAGCAATGTGGTAGATATTTTCAGCGTCTTCCATTGTTAAACTCTTAAAATTACCTAGCCTTTCACCAACATTTATTCTAAGTTTTTCAATCAATTTAGGTATATCTTCTTCATTTGCGCCAATATCTTTAAAACTTGTTGGCATACCGATTTCTTTAAAGAAAGCTTCTAAAGCGTTTATTCCTGCTTGAGCAACTTTTAATGGTTTGCGATGGTTGTCTTTAACATTGAAAACCTTAATAGCAAAACGACGATATCTTTGAATATCTTCCATTATCGTATAACGCATGTAAGCTGGGAACATCACAGCTAAACCAGCCCCATGAGTAACATCGTAAAGCGCACTTAGTTCATGTTCTAATCTATGAGTTGCCCAGTCGCTTATTCGCCCTACACCTAAAAATCCGTTATGAGCGATTGTACCCGCCCAACAAATAGTCGCTCTAGCTTCATAATTTGTCGGTTCCTTCATAACTACTTTCGCTGCTTCAATTATGGAAACTAAAGTAGCCTCAGCTAAACGATCAACTAATATAACATTTTTTGATTTAGTCAAATATCTTTCTAGGATATGACTCATCATGTCAACTATACCAGCTGCAGTTTGATAAGCTGGCAATGTATAAGTTAGTTCAGGGTTGATAATAGCGAATGTAGGTCGATAAATTTCACAATTTAACCCTCTTTTTAATAAACCATCAGTTTTAGTAATGACTGAAGAATTTGACCCTTCGCTACCGGCCGCTGGTATTGTAAGAATAACGCCTATTCTTAACGCCTCTTTAATTTCTGCTTTTTTATCCCAAAAATCCCAAAAATCGCCATCATATAAAGCACCTGCGGCGATTGCTTTAGCAGAATCGATTGCACTGCCTCCACCTACAGCTAAGATGAAATCTACTTTCTCTTTTTTGCAAAGTTCAATTCCTTCATAAACTAAAGTGTCTCTTGGATTAGGAACGACTCCACCTAACTCAACATATTCGATTCCAACATTTTCTAAAGATTCCACAACTCTATCAAAAAGTCCTGATCTTTTTATTGATCCGGTGCCATAATGAATTAATACTTTAGTTGCTTTATACGAATTTAGGAGTTCTCCTACTTGATTTTCAGTTTCTTTACCAAAAATAAATTTGGTTGGACTGTTAAAGATAAAATTATCCATACCATCACCTCACTTAATAATTATAACATAAAAAGAAAAAACGCAAAAAGAAAAAAAAGCAAATAAAACAAGATAATAATAAACAATTGATTTGTACTTTATCACTATCGTGATATAATATATCACAAAAGGGGGCTTTTATATGAAGGATCTAGACTGGCTTAAAACTTCTTACATAGCTCATAGAGGTTTTCATTCTTTAGACAAATCAATACCTGAAAATTCATTGTTAGCCTTTAAAAAAGCGATTGATTATGGTTATTCGATAGAACTTGATATCCATATTCTAAAAGACGGCAATCTAGTTGTATTTCATGATGATAATT
>JAVEVN010000038.1:0-7143 GCA_034005025.1 Candidatus Izemoplasmatales bacterium
TTCTAAAAACAAATTATATTCTAGTTCAACGATAGAATCTTCAGATCCTAAAATCAGAGCTTCTTTTTCTTTTAACTCTTTAGTGATGAATCTTTCTGAATTAGAAAGAGTTTGTTTTCTCTCATACCCGAACTCATCTTTAACCATATCAATTTGGGATTTAGTAACTTCGATATAATAACCAAAAACGCGGTTATAGCCAACTTTAAGTTTTTTAATGTTAGTTCGTTCTTTTTCTTTTTCAACGAAATCGTCAAGCCAATCTTTAGCGTTGGCTTTAATAGCTTTTACTTCATCTAATTCCTCTGAATAACCCGATTTGATAAATCCGCCTTCTTTAATCGAAAGCGGTGGGTTTTCAACGATAGCTTTTTCTATTTTCTCAACTAAATCATTAAAATTAGGAATGTCTTTGGAAAGCGATTTAGCAACTTCGTTTTCAAGTACTAATAAATTTTCTTTAACTTTAGGCAAACTTTGAAGACTTTTTTTAAGGTTAATTAAATCTTTAGCATTAGCGTTGCCGAATGATATTCTTCCGGCAATTCTTTCTAAATCATAGACTTTCTTCAAAGAATCGATTAAATCTTGACGGACGATGAAATTATTATTAAAAGCTTCAACTAATGAATATCGGTTTAATATTTCTTGTTTGTCAATCAAAGGTCGCAGTATTTGGGTTTTTAAGAATCTAGAGCCCATTGCAGTTTGACATTTATCCAATAGCCAAAACAAGGTATTATTAGAAGATTTAGAGGTAAATGATTCGGTTAGTTCTAAATTCCTTTTCGAATTGTTGTCGATTCTTAAATATGAAGTCGATTCAAAGACTTGAACTTTCTGCAAATGCAAAAGTTCTTTTTTTTGAGTCGATTCCAAATAATTTATCAGCAACGCAAAAGCGTTTAAGAGATGTTTGTCATAGATTTCATTAACCAATGTTCGATAATATTTTTTTAAGGTTAAATCCTCATTGAAGGAGATGGTTAATTCTTGACTTTTTAGTTTTGTCTTTAAGAACTTATTCTTGAATTTAGGTAGTAGAACAACTTCTTTTACATTTAAGTTTAAGACTTCAGAGATTAAAATGTTAGTGTCTAACGGTAGTTTTTCCAAATAGGTTTCGCCAGTTGATAAATCGCAGATTGCCAAAATAAACATTTCCGGTGCTTCATAAATGGAAGTAATATAGTTATTCTCTTTATTGTTTAAGGCTCCGTCTTCAATAATAGTTCCCGGAGTTATAATTTTAACAACTTCTCTTTTAACAATCGTTTTCGCCAATTTTGGATCTTCAACCTGCTCAACGATTGCGACTTTAAACTTCTTTTCAACTAATTTTTCAAGATAAAGATTAACCGCATGATAAGGGACTCCACACATCGGTACTCTTTCAGAGACGCCTGCATCTCTCGCGGTTAAAACTATCTCTAATTCTTTTGAAGCGACAATAGCGTCTTGAAAGAACATTTCATAGAAATCTCCAAGTCTAAAAAAGACTATAAAATCGCTATAGTCTTTTTTTATCTCAAGATATTGTTGCATCATTGGTGTATATTCACTTATTTCAAAAGCTTTCAAAACTAACTCCTTATTTAGCCATTAATCAACGGCCACAAGTATGTATAACCAGCCCAGCCTAAAGCCGCAACAACTAAGATTATTACAACTATCCAAATGATTGTTCTGGTTCTTCTTCTCTTATAGTATTTTTTAATAATCAAATTAATTTTTTCGTCAAGCAATTCTTTTTCTTCAGGTGATAAAAGTTCAGAATCAGCTAATGAAGGTTCAACTTTTAAGTCATCAGGAATACTTACTTCTTCTTTGTCAACTTTTTCTTTTTTTGGTTCAACGAATTCTTCTTGTGGTTCAAGGATTTCTTCTTCAAGAGGAACTTCATTTTCTTCTTCAACTTCATCAAGAACTGGAGTTACTGGAAGTTCTTCAATAACTTCATCATGAGTTTCTTCAGGAATATATTCTTCTTCCACAACTTCTTGTTCTTCAATCAAATCGTCTTCAATCACTTCGCCGTCTGTTTCAAGCGGGATATGGTAATCGAAGAAGTCATCTTTAGGATAATGATCGTACATTCCTAAAGAATAGATCATATATTCGATCATATCAGTTTTCTTAAGATCGATTGAAATCTTAAAGCCTTTTTCTTTAGCGTAGATTTCAAGTTCTAAAACCGATTTGGTTTCTAATAAATCTTGTTCATCAGGTGATAACTTAAATTTAGCAGCCAATATTTCAATTAATTTAGCTTTGTTTATTCTTCTTGGTATCTTTACATCATATTTCAAACCTAAAGCTTTTAAATCTCCTAAGGTATAAGATGTAAGTAACTCGTCATCCCACTCGTTGATGCTGATACCATCTAAAAAACCGTTTTGTTCATAGAGAACTTTATTGATAATTGGGAAGAAGTCTTCATACTTCATCACTTCAATATCAACTAATTTATCGGTTTGTAAACCTTCGAGTTCATTAAAGAAGTTATTTCTAATAACAAGCGCTTCTTTATTCAAATATATAAGGTTTAACAACATTTCCTTATATCTTGGTAAAGAGAACTCTAAGTTATAATCATTCATCATTTTTTCAAGCAAAAAGATTGAAAAATTATCAAATCCTCTTAAACGGAACTTTTGTTCGTCGGTATAGGTTTGATAGAGTATTTCGTTAAATGCTTTTTCTCTGATTGTTTCTTTAAGTAAAAATCTATGTACGTAAAGTGGTAATTTAATCTCATATTTAATCATGAGATTTACTAAATCTCTTATTGGAACAACCAATAACAATTTCGAGAAATCAAAAAACTCTTCTTTGGTTTTAAATTTACTCATCATATCACCCTTTTTATCTAAGATATTATAATATTACAATATTATCTTTTCTTTTTCAACAACTTTACTACAAATTTAGCGATTTCCTATTATTTTATTTAAAAAATAAAAGAGAAGGTTTATTCCTTCTCGACTATTTTTCCATCTAAAGACCAAGTTTTAGCCTTTTCAATATAGACTTCGATAATTTCTCCAATCAGTGAATCAGGTCCTTTAAAATTAACTAATTTATTATTTTCTGTGTATCCGCTTAAGACTGATTCATTTGTTTTAGAATATCCTTCGACTAAAACTTTTACAATTTTATTTTCAAAGCGTTTATTTCCTTTTAAGAATCCTTCATTGATAAGATCATTTAATTTATACAATCTTTCCTTAGCTGCTAATTCGTCAACCACATCGGTATAAGTCGCAGCCGGTGTTCCTTTACGCGGTGAATAAACAAAGGTATAAGCCCCTTCAAATCGCGATTTGCGGACTAAATCCAGTGTTTCTTCAAAGTCTTTTTCAGTTTCTCCAGGGAAACCGACGATGATATCTGTCGTAAGGGAAATATCAGGGATTTTATGATAGATTCTTTCAACTAAATCAAGGTATTGTTCTTTAGTATATTTGCGGTTCATTCGCTTTAAGATTTCATTTGAACCGGATTGTACCGGAAGATGAATAAAAGGCATTATATTGTCATACTTAGAAATAACATCAATTAATTTATCAGAAAAATCTTTTGGGTGAGAGGTTGTGAATTTGATTCTTGGGATATCCAATTTCGCTAAATCATTTAAGAGATCAGCAAAATCATATTTATCATGTTGAAAATCAAGTCCGTATGAATTAACGTTTTGACCAAGTAAGGTTATTTCTTTATAACCATTTTTAATCAATTCTTTTACTTCTTCAATGATATAACGTTTTTGTCTTGAACGTTCTTTTCCTCTAGTGTATGGCACGATACAGTACGTACAGAATTCATCGCAACCAAACATGATATTAACCCAAGCTTTGAAGCGGTGATCTCTTGCTTGAGGCAAGTGTTCAACAATTTCGCCTTCAGTTGAATAGACTTCAATTAAAGGTTTCTTTTCGATCATTACATAGTTTAAGTATTCTGTTAATTTATTGATATTGTGAGTGCCGAAGACTAAATCGACATGAGGATATTTTTTTAATATTCTTTCGACTACAGCTTCTTCTTGAGGCATACAACCGCAAACGGCGATAATCATATTAGGGTTAATTCGCTTATAACTTTTAAGCCTGCCTAATTCTCCAAAAACCTTATTCTCGGCATTTTCTCTGATTGCACAGGTGTTAATTATCACTAGATCAGCTTCTTCTAAAGCATCAGTTGGTTTGAATAATTGCTTTTCTAACAAACCTCTTAAAACTTCAGTATCAGCTTCATTGGCTTGACAGCCGTGAGTTTGAATTATATATGATTTATCTTTACCGATATCTTTGATGTTTTTCATTGATTCGTATTCGACGGTTAAGGTTTCTTCTTTTGTTCTTTTCCTTGCATCTTTTAAGCTTGGTTTGTAAATTCTATCCATTAGTTATCCTCCTATTCAAAGATGTTTATTCTTTCGATTTTTTTATTTAGTAAATCAAGCATGACAGCATTAAACTGTAAAGCTGATTCTTTTTCCGGTTTAACTCTTTCTGGGACTCCAGTAATAAATTTTCTAATCCCTTGAGTGACTTCACCGCCGATGATACCGTATTTAGCTCCGGTCATTCCAACATCGGAGATATAAAGCGTACCCTTCGGCAAGACGATATTATCAGCTGTCGGAACATGAGTATGAGTTCCGACAATTGCACTTACTCTACCGTCTAAATAATGGGCTAAAGCATATTTTTCACTGGTGGCTTCCGCATGAAAATCGACGATGATATAATCAGCGGTAATCTTTTCTAAAAGTTCGTCGACCTTAACAAAGGGATTATCCGTTGGATCATGCATAAAAATCCGACCAATAAGATTGATTACGGCGATTGTTTTATCATTATATTTTATTTCCACATACTCTTTTCCCGGAGTGTTTTTTCCATAATTTGCCGGACGAATTACATAAGGTAAATCTAAGACTTCACGAAAATCACTTCTTGAAAAAGCATGGTTTCCTAAAGTAAAAACATTGACGCCTCTACTTAAATATTCCTTGTATGTTTTTTCGCTTAAACCATTTGTTTTTTCAATGTTTTCGCCATTGACAATAATGAAGTTTGGACGATATTCAGTTTTAACCATAGCGAAATATTTGTCAAAAGCCTTTTGTCCGAGTTCATTATAAATATCACCGATAAATAAGATTTTCATCTGTTCTCCTAATATTAAAGATAAGCCTCCCTAAGTACTTAGGAAGGCTTTTGTCTTAAAGTTTATTTAGCAACGTCTTGTGCTCTTGTTTCACGAATAACTGTGACTTTAATAGTTCCTGGGTAGCTGAGTTTCTCTTCAATTTGCATTCTAATATCTCGAGCAACTACATGAGCGCGTTCGTCATCGACTTCAGTCGGTTTGACAATTACTCTCACTTCTCGACCCGCTTGAATCGCAAATGCGGATTCTACACCTTCAACGCTTGAAGAAATTTCTTCAAGTTGAGTTAAGCGGTTGATATAGTTTTCAAGTGACTCCGATCTAGCTCCCGGTCTTGCGGCTGATAATGCATCCGCAGCTGCGACGATAACGCCGATAACTGTGGTTGATTCATTATCGCCGTGATGGGACGATATAGCATCTATTACTGCTTCAGGTTCACGATATTTCTTAGCTAAAGAAATACCAATTTCAACATGCGAACCTTCCATCTCATGGTCTACAGATTTTCCGATGTCATGAAGTAATCCGGCTCTTTTCGCCAAAGCTTCATTTTCACCAAGTTCAACTGCCATCTTACCTGCCAAAAAGGCGGTTTCGATTGAGTGTTTAAGTGCATTTTGTCCGTAAGAAGACCTAAAATGCATTCTACCGATAAGTTTTGTTAAATCCGGATGAACTCTACCAATGCCGGTTTCAAATACGGCTTCATCGCCTTTATCGCGAATGAATTGGTCGACTTCAACTCGCATCTTATCGACGATTTCTTCGATTCTCGCTGGATGGATTCTTCCATCGGCGATTAATGCTTCAAGTGAACGTTTAGCGATTTCACGTCTAATCGGATCAAATCCACTTAAGACGACTGCTTCTGGAGTATCGTCAATTATCAGATCAACTCCAGTTAATGCTTCAAGGGTTCTAATATTTCTACCTTCACGGCCGATAATTCTACCCTTCATTTCATCATTTGGTAAAGTTACAACTGATACAGTAGTTTCAGCGGTAACGTCTTGAGCAATCTTTTGGATGGCTCCAGTAATAATTTCTTTTGCTTTCTTTTGCGCTTCATTTTTAGCGCGTTCTTCTTCATCGCGAATATAGCGATCAATTTCTCCAATCATGTCTTCTTTCACGCGAGCCATGATAATTTCGCGAGCCTGGTCTACAGAGTAGTTGGCAATTTCAAATAACTTTTCATTTTGTTGCTTGATTAAGTTTTCCAATTCAAGGTTCTTTTCATCAACTGCGGCTTTTCTTTGATCAAGATTTTCTTCCTTGCGATCTAGATTAAGTTCACGTTTGTCTAAATTAGAAGAACGTCTTTCTAACAGTTCTTCTCTTTGATGAAGTTTATTTTCTAATACAGCTACATTAGCCTTTTTTTCTTTTAAAACTTTATCATTTTCTAAATTTAAATTGTGAATCTCTTGTTTCGCTTCTAAAAGTTTTTCTTTTTTAATTCTTTCCGCTTGTGAATTTGCAGTATCAATAACGCTTTGAGCCTTATTTTTTGCAGTTTGGAAGCCTTTTTCCACAACTGCCACTCTAACAATAAAGCCAATTAGAGTACCTACAGCTAAACCTAATAAACTGGAAATAAAAATCCAAATAGGTTCCATATTTTTATCTCCTTCGTTTTATTTAGTTTTAATATGTAAAGTAATAAATATACATAAAAATTCCATTTTGTTACTTCTTTATTATATATTAAATAACCCTTATAGTCAAAAGATATTTACTATTTAAATTAATTTATTTTACTTAAAGATAAAAAAAAGAAAACTTAAAAAGTTTCCTTTATTTTTGCATATTTTCTTTAACTAGTTTATAGATTTCTTCATAAATTTCAGGATTTTCTTCTAAATATTTTTTAACGTTTTCTCGACCTTGTCCAATTTTAGAGTCTTTATAAGCATACCAAGCGCCGGATTTTTTAATTACTTCCATCTCGCTTGCTATATC
>JAVEVN010000039.1:0-7139 GCA_034005025.1 Candidatus Izemoplasmatales bacterium
CACTGACAAATCTTAATAGATATGTAATTACAAGAGGGCTAATAACAGCAACATATTTCCAAAATTCAGCACTCTCCATACCGATTACAATTATGAAAATTCCCCACCACATAACTGCTTCACCAAAATAATTTGGATGTCTGGTATATTTCCATAATCCGGTAGTCATTAATTTTTGCGTTTTATTTTTATTGGCAATGTGATTTTTTAATTGTCTATCGCCAACGACTTCAAAGAAATAACCAATTAACCAAACAACTATGCCGATAATTCCCAATATAATAGTTAAAGTAGATAGGTTATCAGGAAATACTGTGACATTAACCCAAAATACACCTAAACCGACAACGAACATGAAAAAACCTTGAAGCATGAAAACTTGTAAGAAGGCACGAGGTACAACCCATTTTCCCCAATCTTCTCGCCATTTTTTATAGCGAAAATCTTCTTCCGCAAAAGCGTTTCTTTTTAAGATATGGTAGAAAAGTCTTAGTCCCCATAAACTGACTAAGATATTGATAATAATTTTTTCAATCCCATAGTCGCCGGTGATGAAAAACAATATCCATGCCGTAACAACAAAACCTAAACCCCAACCAATATCAACAATACTGTTGTTTTTTATAATTGTCGCTACTACAAAAAATATCAAAAAATAAACTAAAATAACTAAAGCTGCCCACCATAACATAAAATCATCTCCTTATTTTTTTATATAACCTATAGCTACAGAACCTTTACCGCTATGAATAGCCGTCGCAGATGATACATTTGCGATAAACTCAGGTTCTTTACCAATTAAGTCTTTAAATAGAATCTTGTATTCTTCAAGTAATTCTTCATTCAAGCAATGAATTAAAGCGTATCGATCAATACCTTTTTCCTCTAAATCTTTTGTAACATGTTTAACAATTTTTTTAGTTATTGCTTTTTGTGATAAACCAAAACCAAAAGCTGCGCCTTTACCTTGTTTATCAACTGACATAATCGGTCTTATCCCAAAGAGCATTCCAATTTTACCTACTGCTTTTGGTAATCTTCCGCTCATCATCGCATATTTAAAAGTTTCAAGACAGACAAGTATTTCTGATTTATCTTTTTCTTCATTGATTATACTAATAATCTCGTCAATATTTTTACCTTCTTTTAACAATTCAACTGCACTCTTGACCAATAATCCTTGCGCAACAGAATTAGTTAAGGTATCAATAATTTTTATATTTTTACCTTTAGCAACCAACTGATCGACTTCTTTTCGAATCACATTGTGAGTTGCGCTTAAATTACTTGATACAGCTATATAAAGAACATTTTTATAATTCAATAATAATTTAGAAAATAAATCGTTGATATATTTGATTGTCGGAGTCGCAGTTGTAGGATATTCTAAAGTATTTTCGATTAAATCAAATAATATTTCATTATTAATAGTTACTTTATCAAAATAAGTTACGTTTTCAACATTTACATTTAACGGAATTAATACAACATGGTTATCCTTTAGGTATTGTTGATCAATATCAGCAATTGAGTCAGTAACGATTACAATATCTGATTCATCATGTTTCATCCCGATATCGCCTATCATATCATCAACTTTTTGATTGACGATATGACCGTATTTTCTCAACTCTTGGAAAACAAGTTCAGGAGTATTGGTATGAATATGAATCCTAAACATCTTAGCACCCATAACAACAATTAAACTATCTCCATATGGTTTTAAGGCATTTAAGATTGTCTCTTCTTCTTGATTCTCATACTCTACCAAACCTTCTGTGCAATATCTAAACTTAATTTCTTCAACAAAATCATGAACGTTTTCTATTTCCAATTCTTCATAAGCAACTTTTTCAATTTCTTCTTTATTAAAATAACTGTTTATGCCTTTTAAAAATAAGACAAAACCTAAGGCGCCACTATCGACAACATTATTCTTTTTTAGTACAGCCAGTTGTTCTTTTGTTCTTTCTAGTGATTTTTCAGCCATAGCAAAAGCTACTAAGAAAAATTCCTTAATATCAGTAACAGATGCAAGGGTTTCTTTTAAACTATGAGCCCAGTCTTTGATGACGGTTATCATCGTGCCTTCGACCGGATTACTTAATGATGAATAAGTATGTTTTACACTCTCTAATGCCATGTCAGCAAATTCATCTAATCCTACTTGATCTTGTCCTTTTGAAGCGGTTCTTAATCCATTTACAAATTGGGCGAATATAACACCGCTATTTCCTCTAGCTCCGATAAGCGCTGAATCGCTGATAGATTCTAGCGTTTGATGAAAAGAATCTTGAGCTTTTGATTCTCGAGATATCGTTTGCATTGTTGAAACCAAATTATTCCCCGTGTCGCCGTCTGGCACTGGAAATACATTAATATCATTTAATTTTTTTCTTTTTTTAATAACAAAAGTAGTTCCATAATTAAACATTTGATATAAATCAAATCCATTTAAATAGTTCATATAAATTCTCCTTGTTTCCATTTGATTATTCCACGCTTATTTTAACATATGTCTTTTAATAAAAGTATATTTTAGCAATAATTTTTACTAATATTTTCTTAAATTGATTTGTAATAATATTATTTTAAAATACGTAAAAATAAAAAAGCAAAATTTAATAAATATATAAAATTTATGTTATATTAATCTTAGAATAAAAACATTCTATAAAAGGAGAAAAATTAAATGGAAAAAACCAGTTTTGCATCTTTAAGAAGATTTAATATGATTATGGGTGGATTACATCTTATTCAAGGTATCTTAATGTTGATACTAGCTTCAACAGTAATCCAAACTATTTCTGAATTCAAACCTACAATTACTCAATTATTTTTGCAATATAACACATCGACACAATCGCTAGAAATCGCAATGAAAGAGTTATTCGATTTACCTTTTGGAATCTTTGTGGCTTTGTTCTTGCTGCTTTCTGCAGTTGCACATGCAATTATTTCAATACCAAAGAAAACTAATGATATTTATAACGCTGACCTTGAAAAAGGCATCAATAAATTCCGTTGGTTTGAGTATGCTCTAAGTTCTTCAATAATGATTGTACTTATATCTACATTATTTGGGATTTATGATATCGGTTCTTTAGTATTAATTTTCATCGTTAATGCGAGCATGAACTTATTCGGTCTTTTAATGGAACAAGTTAACTCAGGTAAAGAAAAGAAAGATATTAAATGGGGAGCTTTTATTTTCGGTTCAATAGCTGGATTGGCTCCATGGATTGTTATTATACTTTATATGGTTGGAAACGGAAATTACGAAATGGTTCCATGGTTCGTTTGGGCAATTGTTGGTACTTATTTTGTAGCTTTTAATACCTTCCCAATAAATATGATTCTACAATATAAAGGTATTGGCAAATGGAAAAATTATCTTTATGGCGAAAGAGTATATATCATCTTAAGTCTTGTTGCTAAATCAATCTTAGCTTGGCTAGTTTTATTTGGAGCAATGCAACCATAAAAGAAATTTAAAATATAAATGTGCTAGACATTCAATCTAGCACATTTTTTTATTCAATTTTTTTATATCTTATTTTAACGTAAGTAGAGTAACGCTTTCTACGTGTGATGTTTGTGGAAACATATCTACCGGCGCTATTTTTATTATTTTATAATTTTTACTTGATAAATATTCTAGATCTCTAGCTAAAGTAGCTGGATTACAAGAAATATAAATAATTTTTTTAAACTCCATTTTAATCATTGTGTTTAATAATTTTTTTGAACAACCTTTTCTCGGCGGATCGATTATAATGGTATCAAAATTAAAACCTTTCCATTTTTCCAAAACTTTATCAACATGGCCTAATTCGAATAAAGCATTTTTGACGCCATTGATTCTAGCGTTTCTTTTCGCATCGTCAATAGCCGACTTAACTATTTCAATACCAAAAACTTTATTTACACTATCAGCTACAGTTAAAGCTATAGAACCTATACCGCTATAAGCATCAACAACTCTTTCGTCTTTTTTAAATCTCGCATACTCGATAGCTTTTTTATAAAGCCTTTCTGCCTGTAAGGTATTAACTTGAAAGAAAGATCTAAAGCCAATTTCAAATACCTTTCCCAAAAGTTCATCTTTTAGGTAATCTCTTCCAAAGACCACTCTTATCTCTTCATCAGATAAAGAACTTTCATCTTTAGTTTTACTGATACCAATACCGATTACTTCAGGAATGTTTTTGGTAATAGCTTCTACCAACTCGTCTTCATGCGGAATTTCATCAGTTCCAATATTAATTAATAAAAGAATTTCTTTATATTTGTTAGATTCTCTAATCACAGCTGACTTCAACACGCCAGTGTTAGTTTCATGGTTATAAGCAGTTATTTCAAATTGATTAGCTAGATTTCGAAGTAAATTTAATAACTCAAAGGATTTCTTTTGCATAATGTGACATTCATCTAAATCGACGACATGGTGAGATTTCGCTTTAAAAAATCCCGCTTTGATTCCTTTTTCTCCTTGAGCGAATTTAATCTCTACTTTATTTCGATAATGATACGGAGAAACCATAGAAATAATTTCATCAACTTCAATATCTTTTTGCGTTAATTTTTTTGTTAGAAGTTCAATTCGATATTTCTTAAAAGCAGTCTGAACATCATAATCCATATGCATTAACTCACAGCCGCCGCAATCAAAAAAGTGCTTGCATTTTGGCGCTTGACGATAAGGACTTCTATTAAGCCTTTCTATCACTTTACCAAAACCAAACTTGCTTCTTCTTTCTGTAATTTCTATTTTAGCAGCTTCGCCTTTTAATAAATCTTCAACAAAAACAGTATAACCATCTTCAAGTTTAGTTACACCGAGTCCATCATGAGTTAAATCTACTGCTCTTACGACAAAAATATTATTTTCCGACATCTTATTTCCCTTCTATATTTAAAACAAAAAGCACATAACCTTCAAGAATATTATATCATATTTTTATTAAAAATACGGATAATTAAAAAAATAAAGCCTTTCGGAAGGCTTTATAATTTTAAATATGATTTATTGAAGTAATAAACTATCGCAACTACTACTAAACCTAATGTACAAATTATATAGAGAGGAATAACCGAGAATTTAGATATTACGAATCCAGCCATTAAAGATGCAAAAGGAATTAGAGCTTGTGATAAAACGCTTGAAACGCTAACTATTTTTCCTAACTGACTTGGATCCGTTTTGTTTTGCATAATAATTTGAACAGGTATGTTAAATGATGTTGACGCGAGGCCTGAAAATAAACAACCTACTATAATAAATATAAGCGTCAGATTTATTGGAATTACCTTAGTATAAAATAAAATCATTGTCACTGAGATCAAACTAACCGCCACAACAAAAGCGATAATTGATTTTATCAATGAAGGCCCATAACTTTCTTTTTTTGGAATTCTAGAAAGAATCAAAGCCATGATGATGCCAGCTACTGAAAAAGTGATAAGGATAATCGAATACCAATTCTCAATTGTTAAAAAACTGTCGAATAAATAAGAACTTTCTTTTCCCAAACCAAATTCTATGAAGTAAGGAAATCCATTGTTAAGGATTGGAACTATAAAGAAATTCAATGATAAAGCCATAATGATTAAAGCAAACATCGGCTTGTAATTAAATAAATATTTTATCCCCGATATCATTTCTTTTAATACATTATTTTCAGAGTCATTATTTTGATGAGTTTTATGGTCATATTTAATAAACATTTCGGTAATAGCTGAGATTAAATATGCCACGCCGTTAATAATAAAAATGGCATATACGTCTAACACAGCAAACATAATTCCGCCAAGAATCAATCCGGCAATATTCTGGAGGTTTATTGATCCGTGAAGTAAACTTGAAGCTTGCGATAATTCTTCTTCTCTGACAATAAATTTCAGTAAAGATCCGCTTGCAGGATTGAAAAAAGCTGAATTAACTCCCAAAACAAAATTCATTATAAACAAAAAAATTAGTTTGACTTCAGAACTAGGATTAAAAAATATTACTAAACCAACCGCTAGAATTATAAATCCTCTTATATAATCAGTAATATACATAATTCTGACTTTGTTTATCCTATCGGCTAAAACACCACCAAAAGGCATAAATATAACTAATACTATACCCGCTAAGCCAAGATAAATACCTTGAACCAAAGCGGCGTTTGACTCTCCAAATACTTCTTTAGCAATCCTTAGCACATATAAACTCATAACAAAGTTAAATAATATATGTGCTATGTTGGACACTAAAACACCATAAAATAACAATGAGTAATTTTTGTTTTTAAAAACATTGACATTTCCAGCCATAATCGTCCTCTATTCAACTATTATTTTAACTATATCTCCGTCACCTGATTTAATATTAACAATTTCGCCTACTACTCCTGAATTTATCATAGCGATTAATTCATCAACATCCAAATCAAAATCTTCAGTATCCACTTTCATAAATTTTTTATTTTTCAATAATTTAGCAAATTCAATCGGTAGTTCGATTCTAACTTGATCGCCATCGGCTGAATCAACCAAAACCTTAAGCATCCTAAATTGATTTTTCTTTTCAATAACCGGATAATCTTCAACGCTATCATTTTGAGTCATTGCACTCAATAATTTCTCAGCTTCTGCCGGAGTTATTACGTTTCTAGCTAATAAATCTAATATTTTCATTCTTTCTTCTTTAAAATCTTGTTTTTTCATAATCTTTCTCCTATCTCGCTTTAGCTAATAACTTGGAAGCATCTTCTACAGTTATTTCGCCTTTATCGATCATTTCTAATATTTCTACTTTTGAAAGTTTTGGTTCTTCTTCAACCGGTTCTTCTACATCTTTACCGTCAGTTTGATAACCTAAACCGATAATTACATCATCAAGCATTTTCTTGATTGTCGGATAAGAATAACCCATTTCTTTTTCGATAGCCTTTATGTTTCCGCGGTTTTTAACAAAAATTTCGATAAAATATAGCTTTTCAGTATCTAAGTAATTAAACTTAGAAAGAGTAAAATTCCCTTTGATTTCTGTTTGACAGTTACTGCATGCTAATTGGACTACTTCTAGGTCGTGATGACATACGGGACACTCGGATATAACCGGAAACTTCTTTTCCACTCTTCTATGCCCTTTG
>JAVEVN010000040.1:0-7119 GCA_034005025.1 Candidatus Izemoplasmatales bacterium
CTTGAAAGTCCTGAGTGAATAGCCGCAACCAAATTCGAAAAATGACTTTTAAATCTTGAAATCATCATTGGCGTCAATGAAATTTCAGGCACTAGCAACAAGACGTTTTTACCTGATTCAATAACTTTTTCAATCGCTTTTAAATATACTTCTGTTTTACCTGATCCGGTGACACCATGAAGTAAAAAAGTTTTGTTTTCGTCAAGACTTTTAAGAATTTTATTTAACACTTCTTCTTGAACTTCATTCAAGGTTATTTCTTTATTTAATGTTTCATATAAACTATCAACTTTTCGGTATACCTCTTTTAAGTAAGATTCCACATATTTATGCTTTTCTAAAGTGTTGATAACCGATTGGGTAACTCCAGTTTTTTTAAGAAGAATTTGTAGTAATTCTTCTCTTTTATCTTGTTTTTCAAGATACTCTAAAACTTGCATTTGTTTTAAGGTTAACTTGTCGATTGGTTTAGTTGTTCTTCTTATAAATTTTTTTGATAAATTAGTTTGTTTTTCTTTAATTTCATAAGTTTGAACTAAATTATTTTTTTTAATTTCTTTCTTGATTAAAGGATATTTATCTTCGGTTATGTTATCGAGATATACTTGAGATTGGAATTCAAAGATTTCTTTTAATTCCTCCGGCAACAAATCAAAGTTTTCAACTCTTATTTTTGGTTTATAAATAACCTTTAATGCTGATGGTAAAATTGTTTCTAATACCCTTATTAATAAATAATTACTTTCCTCTGATAAATTTACTGCTAAATCTATCAATTCTTTATTCAAATAAGACTCGATATCAAGAACTTTCGTAATTGTTTTTAACTTTTCTGAATATTCTGTTTTATCAGAAAAGCCCAAGATGAATCCCATAACTTTACGATTGCCAAAAGGCACTACAACTCTAGCGCCTAATTCAATGAAATCTTGAAAGCTTTCGCCAACAAGATAATCATAAGTTTTATTAACTTGTTTTGCTTTAACGTCAACTAATACTTTAGCAATCATCATTATTCTTTCCTTTAAAGTTAATTATATCAAATATACGCTAATTAATAAATAATAACAAGATTTTTTGATAAAGGTCTTTTTCCTAATCAATTGCAATTACATTTAATTAAAGATATAATAACTATGTTAATTTAATTTATGAAAGGATTATATTATGATTAAAAAAGAAGATTTAAAGGAGGAGACATTAGTCTTTGCGCTTGGTGGACTTGGTGAAGTTGGAAAAAACATGTACTGCGTTCAATACCTCGATGAAATTATCATCATCGATTCTGGCCTTTTATTTCCAGATGAACATTTGATGGGTATCGATTATGTCATTCCTGATTACTCCTATTTATTGGACAATGAAGATAAGATTAAAGCCTTAATTATCTCTCATGGTCATGAAGACCATATTGGCGGAATTCCGTTTTTGTTGAGATCGGTAAAAATACCCGTGATATACGCAGCCGGATTAAGTCACGGTTTAATAAAAGCTAAGTTAGATGAGAAAGTAGATTTTCCGGTAAACTTACAAAAATATGAAGAAGATGATGTGATAAAGTTTGATAACTTACAAGTAACTTTTTTTAGAACCAATCACTCTATTCCCGATTCATTCGGTTTAAAAATCACTACACCTGTTGGCGTAGTTGTTCATACTGGTGATTTTAAGTTTGATTTCTCACCGACAGGAAATGATTCTAACTACCAAAAAATGGCAAAGATCGGTGAAGAAGGCGTTTTGTGTTTACTATCAGATTCAACCAATGCCGAACTGGAAGATTTTACAACTTCAGAAAAGGTAGTTTCAGAAAATATTAGAGATATGTTTGAGTCTATCGACGGTAGAATCATCATTTCTACTTTCGCGTCAAACATCCATAGAATCCAACAGATCGTTGAAGCGTCCGTTCATACAAATAGAAAGATTGCTGTCTTCGGCAGATCTATGACTAAAAACATTGAAGTAGGACATCGACTAGGATATATCAAAGCTCCTAAAGAAACTTTTATCTATACGAGAACTAAATCTGAAATTAGAGATAAAAATTTGACTATTCTTTGTACAGGATCTCAAGGCGAACCATTAGCCGCTCTTACAAGAATTGCGGCTAATACTCACAGACAGATTTCTCTGATTCCTGGAGATACAGTAATTTTATCATCATCACCTATTCCAGGGAATTTAGAAAGTGTCAATCGTACAATTAATATGCTTTATAAACGCGGTGCCAATGTTATTACTCAATCGCCTTTTGCCGATGTTCATGCATCTGGTCATGGCGGCCAAAACGAACTTAAACTGATGCTTAAACTTATGCGGCCTAAATTCTTTATGCCTATTCATGGTGAATATAGAATGTTAAAACTTCATTCAAAACTAGCTATTGATACTGGGGTTGAAAAAGATAATACTTTCATTATGGAAAACGGCGATGTATTGGCCTTAACTCAAAATAAAGCTTATATAAAAACAAAGATAAAAACATCAGACGTTTATGTCGATAGCGAAAGTATTGGCGAAGTTGGTTCCTTAGTAATTAAGGACAGAAGAGAACTTTCTGAAGACGGATTGTTATCGATTATCTTAACTATTTCCCAAACAAATTATGAGGTAATGTGCACTCCAAACATCATCTCAAGAGGATTCATCTTTTTAGAAAATAATGATGAATTAATTAAGAATATGCAAGAAATAGTACTAGATGTTACTGAGAAATACTTAAACCCTAAACATAAACTTAATATCTCTGGAATGAAAAACGATATAATTAAAACCTTAAAAAAATACATTTTCGAAGAGATGCGAAGAGAACCGATGATTATGCCAGTAATAATGGTATTATAAAAAAAATGACGAATATTTTCGTCATTTTTTTATTCAAACTGAATTAATCTTTTATTATTACAGACATCCTTGAAAGCATAGAATATTTCTTTAGTGATAAAAGCATCTTCAAAAGCATCATGTTTTTGATTAGTTAAATCATCTTCTTTTGAATAAATATTGTAAGCATTAAATAAACCAACATCATTTTTCAAACCATAATATAGTTTATGCATGCTCAATAAATCAATGAATTGCATTGTTTTTGCGAAATTGTTCAACCGATGGATTCTGTTTAACTTATTAAGTTCTAATTGATCATTTTTACCCCAGACATAAACAATAGGATTATATTTTTTTTGAATTTCCATTATTTTTTGATGCAAGAATTTATAGTTTTTACCTTGATCGACATCTTCTTGGTTAATATGCAAAAACTTCTTAGTCCTAATTGATATCTCGGGAATTAATTCTGGTTTGATATAACTGGAGAACTCTTCAATTACATTCCCTTGATTATCTGTAAGGATATAACCGATTTGAATAATTTCAGATACGAAATTTTGATAATTATTATATGGAGGCATGCTCATTTCAAAATCCATAAACAAACGATACCGATCTTGATTGATTAAAGATTTAATACCCGATTTAATCATGGATATATCATAATAAACAGTCGGTTTATTTTTATTAGGGGATAAAATCTTATCGATAGCTATAACATTTTTAACCAAAAAACCACGATATATTCTTGTCGTGTTTTTTACGTCCATAAAAATATAGATACCAGGCTCGAAATATTGCATGAATTGTTTAAACATGCTTTTTGACATGTAATAAAATTCGACTTTTTTTCGTCCCTTTATCGCTATTAATCTCTTAGATTCAATTACTCCGTGCAATATGCCATAAATATATTGTTCCAAATGAATAACTCCTTGTCTATTTATCTTGAGTTTGATTTAATGCTAAATAGATATTATCTATCGCTTCTTCACTGATTTTTAATGATTTTAATTCTTCTCGTTTTGCGTTTTTGATATTTGTTAATGTTTTATATTTCTTTAACAATTTATCCTTAGTAACTTTACCCACTTTCGGTATTGTATCTAAGATTGAACCATAGATTGATTTGTTGGATAGATTTCTTTGAAAACTTATAGCGAAACGATGAACTTCTTCTTGCATTTTATAAAGCAAAGAATATAGATTGCTTCTTTTATCTAGAACAATCTCTTCTTCATCCCTATTAATGATTGCTTCAGTCTTATGTTTTAAATTTTTCTTTAAACCGATAACCATAATCTCAAGATTTAATTCTCTTAAAATTTCTTTAGCGGCTCTGAGTTGAATTAATCCACCGTCGACAATTATTAATTCAGGTTTGGTCAAGTCATCGATAAGCATCGCTTGATAACGTCTATAGATTACTTCCTTCATCATTTGATAATCATCAGCGACGTTAGTAGTTTTAATTTTATATTTTCGATATTCGTTTTTATCAGGTAAACCATTTTTAAAAACGACCATTGCTGAAACTAAATTTTGTCCGGATGTATGAGAATTATCGAAAATATCAATTCTTTTAATCGAGTCCATTTTTAAGATTTCTTCTAGTTCACTCAAAGCAACTATCGTCTTTTTTTCTTTGTTTAAGAAAGTAGAAAGATTGTTGTTTAAGTGTGAAGAAGCGTTCTCTAACGCCATTTCCAGCAATCTAACTTTTCTACCTCTTTGTGGTGTGAAGATAATATTTCCTAAGATCTCTGGAAAAAGATCATAGTTATATCCGTGAGGTAAAAGTATCTCTTTAGGCAAAGGATTCTCTTCATAAAATCCAGCTAAATATGTTAACAATATCTCTTCGACAACTCCGTAATAAGTAAATATTTTCGATTTTGAAAACAGCAATTTACCATTTCTCATAAAGAGAATATTTATCGATATATAATTATCATAGGTGACGAAATTTATGATATCGCGATCATAATTATCATTGAATACTGCTTGTTGCTGTTCGGTAGTTTTCTTAATCGCAATTATTAATTCTTTATATTCTTGAGCTTTTTCAAACTCAAGTTTTTCAGAATGATAATTCATCTTCGCTGTGTATTCGTCAATAAATTCTTTTGTGTTCCCCGACAAAAACGACCGAACCTTTTTAATTAATTCTTTATATGTAGATTCACTTACTGCAAATTCACAAGGACCTAAGCATTGTTTAATATGATAATATAAACATACTTTCTTAGGAAATTTTGAGCATTTACGAAAAGGAAAAATCGTATCTAATAACTTAACAGTTTCATTAGCATAAAAAGCATTTGGATAGGGTCCAAAAATATTGCTTTTCTTGTTCTTAATATCTCTTGTCGTTCTGATGATAGGATGTCTTTCGTCAGTCACTTCTATATAAGGATAAGTGCTGTCACTTACGAGTTTAATATTATATTTAGGTAGATGTTTTTTTATTTGAGCAAGCTCTAACAAAAATGCTTCTTTTTCCGTTTGGGTGATAATAAAAGTCAAATCGTCAATATCTTTTACAAGTCTAGTAGTTTTTTCATCATGAGCACCAACAAAATAAGAACTGACTCGTTTCTTCAAGTTCTTTGCTTTTCCTACATATATAATTTTACCCGTATTATCATACATCTGATAAGTGCCTGGTTTTTCAGGCAAGGCGTTTAATTGTTTTCTTATTTTATCATTCATACTCATTTGTTAAAAATTATATCAAAAATTATCGTTAGTTTCAATTAAAGAAAAGACTGTAAAAATGTTTTCTTACAGTCTTAAAATTAATTATTTAATTTTTCTAATTAAATTATCGATTTTTTGACCCTTTTTATATGATTCATCATATTTAAAAATTAATACAGGAACTTTTCGCATTTTAACTCTTTGGGCAATTTGATTTTTGATGAATCCATTTGCTCTTTCTAATGTTTGAGCAGTTTTTTCTAATTCTTTTTCTTCACCATAAACCGTGTAATAGATATACATATAAGAAAGTTCATTGGTAATTTTAACACCGGTAATAGTGATAAAACCCAAATCATCTTTCACTTCATCGCGAAGAATCTCTGTGACTACTCTTTGAACATTAGTTTCTAAATGACTTACATTTGCCATTTATTCCACCTCTTTCATCATATAGACTTCAATTGTATCGCCGATTTTTAAATCGTTATAATTTTCAATTGTTAAACCGCAATCATAGCCTTGTTTAACTTCTTTAACATCATCTTTAAAACGTTTTAATGATCCAAGTTTACCTTCAAAAATAATCTTACCGTCTCTAACAAGTTTAACGATGGAGTTTTTCTTGATTACTCCATTGGTAACCATACAGCCAGCAATCGTTCCGATTCTTGAAACGTTATAAGTTTCTCTAACCTCAACTTCGCCGATTACGCTTTGTTCGAATACTGGATCAAGCATACCTTTCATCGCTTGTTCGATATGATCTAATGCTTCATAGATTACTCGGTAAGTTCTAATTTCAACAGATTTTTCCACTGCTAATTCTCTAACTGTACTTGGAGTTCCAACACCAAAACCAATGATAACTGCTTCGGATGCTTCAGCTAATAATACGTCGGTATCGGTGATAGCGCCAACTCCGGTTCTAACGATATCGATAGAAGTTCCTTCAACATTTATTTTATTGATTGAACCTTTGAAAGCTTCGATTGAACCTTGAACGTCAGCTTTAATGATAAGTTTTAATTCCTTAATCTTGCCTTCGGCTCGACTAAAGAAATCTTCTAAGGAAATTGCTTGTTTATTTGAATGTTGCTTATCAAAATCTCTTTGAGATCTTTCCGAAGCGATATCTCTAACTGTTTTTTCATCATCGAAGACTCTAAAAGGATCCCCTGCGCTTGGAACATCAGATAAACCGATGATTTCAACCGCTTGTCCTGGAGAGGCTTGATCGATTTGTTTGCCGAGGTCATCAGTCATCGCCCTAACTTTACCATATGTCGAACCAACAACGAAATTATCAGAAACCTTTAAAGTCCCGTTATCAACTAAAATTGTCGCAACTGGCCCTCTACCTTTATCCAATTTAGCTTCGATTACAGTACCAACTGCATCTTTTTTCGGATTAGCTTTTAACTCAAGCATTTCCGCAACCAATTGGATTGTATCCAATAAATTATCAATTCCAGTTCCTTTTAAAGCAGAAATTAAGCAATAAGGTGTTTCGCCGCCCCAATCATCTGGTAATAAATCCAAATCAGCTAATTCTTGTTTAACTCTGTCAGGATTGGCTCCTGGTTT
>JAVEVN010000041.1:0-7110 GCA_034005025.1 Candidatus Izemoplasmatales bacterium
GCTGTAAATTTAAAAGTCTTCTTTCTGCTAGCAAAGCATGAAGAGAAGAAATTTTCAAAAGATTCCCTAATTTTTTTTACTTTTTTCTTTAAAAACATGAAATAAACTCCTAAATGTAAACGTTCTTATGAATAAGTATTATAACATATAATATTGATATTATATAGTTATAAATTATAGTTTCATTGCAAATAGCGCGAATATTATATATAATAAGCAAAGAGGTGCAATATGGAAAAAGCGATACTAGTAGGATTAGATATTAACAATGATGAATATTTTATAGAAACTATGGAAGAGCTAAAAAATTTAGCTTTTGCTTGTGATATAGAAGTGTGCAATCAACTCACGCAAAAGAAAGATGCTCCGACAGCTAATTTTTATATTGGCGAAGGTAAAGTTGATGAACTGAATGATATGATAAACTTATGTGATGCCAACGTCGTAATTTTTAACGATGAACTTAGTCCTAGTCATATAAGAAATTTAGAGCAAAAATTAGAAATCAAGGTGATTGATAGAACAGTTCTTATCTTAGATATTTTCGCTAAAAGGGCTAAAACAAAAGAGGCAATACTACAAGTTGAGTTGGCACAATCGCAATACTATTTGCCGAGAATAATAGGAATGTATAAATCTTTATCTCGTCAAAAATCAGGAACTGGATCAAAAGGTCCTGGAGAACAACAATTAGAACTTGATAGAAGAATTCTTAGAGATAAGATTACAAAGTTAAAAAAAGAATTAAAAGAATTGGTGAAAGTTAGACGAACTCAAAGATTAAAAAGAAATACTTCTCTAATAAAAACAGTTGCTTTAGCAGGATATACCAATTCAGGAAAATCATCTCTTATGAACGCGATTATAAAAGAAACAACTCATAACGATGTTGATGAAGTTTTCAGTAAAGATATGTTATTTGCAACTTTGGAGACAAGGACTAGAAAAATTACACTCAATAACAATAATAATTTTCTATTAACAGATACGGTAGGTTTTATCCGTAAACTCCCACATGATTTAATTGAAGCATTCAAATCTACTTTAGAAGAAATAAATGAAGCTTCAGTAATTCTCCATGTAATTGATGTAGCTAATCCCAACTACGAAAATCAAATTCAAGCAGTAGAGAATGTTTTACAAGATATTGGGATTCATGATATACCAATTTTTCATGTTTATAACAAAATAGATTTAATCAAAGAATTGCCGGTAATCAGTAAAGATAATTCAATCTTCGTATCCGCAAAAGACAATATAAATATTGACCAATTATTAAGCAAAATTAACAATGCCATCTATAAAGTTTTTTCAGTCGATATGTTTATTCCTTTTGACGAAGGCGAAATATATTCTGATTTAATGGAAAACACCAAAGTTATAAAAACCGATTATAAACCCGATGGGATACATGTTTTGGCGGAATTAAACCAATATTACTTTGAAAAGTATAAAGAATACATTAAATAAAAAATCATCTCCAAGTGAGATGATTTTTATTTTATTTGTTCAAAATAATTATTAATAATACCTTCTATTTCCGCAACATTCTTAGCGTTTACAATTTGAGTTTTAACTTTCGAAGCTCCCGGAAGACCTTTTATATACCAAGCCCCATGAGTCCTCATTTCTAAGGTTGCTATATGTTCTCCTTTATATGTCACTAAATGATTTAAGTGTTTTAACATATAGTCTTTTTTAATATCTAAACTTATTTCTTTATCATAGTAACCTAAGTTTAAAAAATCTACTGTTTGTTTAATTAACCACGGGTTCCCTAAAAGTCCTCTACCGATCATAACCCCATCGCAGCCGGTATAATTTAACATATACAAAGCGTCTTCAGGCTTCCTTATGTCTCCGTTACCGATAACTGGTATTTTAACCGCTTCTTTTACCGCCTTTATTATATTTAAATCAGCATTACCTGAATACATATCAGTTCTAGTTCTTCCGTGAACAGCAATCATTGACGCGCCAGCTTTTTCCATTAATTGCGCAAACTCAACTGCGTTTTTACTAGAATGATCCCACCCGCTTCTAAATTTAACTGAAACTGGTTTTGTTACTGCTTTGACAATATTTTTAACTATTTCAAAAGCTAAATCAGGTGTTGTCATCAACTTTGAACCACTGCCAGCTTTAGTAACTTTTGGCACAGGACAACCCATATTTATATCAATTATATCGCAATTCGATTCCTTATCTATCAACTGTGCAGCTTCGACCATAGTATCTACTTCACTACCAAAGATTTGTAAAGCTATTGGCTTTTCATAATCGTAAATTTTAATCATGTCATGAGTTTTTTTATTTTCATAAAGCAACCCTTTATCGGAAATCATTTCTGTATATATTAATCCAGCTCCAAATTCTTTCAAAATTAGCCTATATGACAAATCAGTTACACCGGCCATCGGTGCAACAAATACATTATTATCTAATTCAATATCTCTAATTTTTAATTTCATGCAAATCACCTTTTACTAAAACAATTATATCTTAAAAATCCTAAATTACAAAATATTAGATTTTTTAATTAAATATGTTATAATTTATTCCTAGGAAGGTGAGATTATGAACGATTATTTAGTTAAAGCCTATGCTTTTGGTGGAACCGTTAGAATATATGCTGCTTCAACTACAAACCTTGTTGAAAAAGCAAGAAAGATTCATGATACTTATCCAGCTGCTAGCGCCGCATTCGGAAGAGTATTGACCGCTTCAGTCATTATGGGGGCTATGTATAAGGAAGACCAAACCTTAACGATTAGAATCGATGGCGGCGGACCAATCGGAAAAATCATCGCAAATGTTAATGCTAATGGAATTGTTAAAGGTTTAGTAGAAAACCCACATGTCCATATATCTTCTAAAAATAAATTAGCTGTTGGAATGATTGTTGGTAATAATGGTTTTATCCATGTTACCAAAGATTTGAAAGTTAGAGATATCTTTACCTCATCAGCGGAATTACAAACAGGAGAGATAGCTGAAGACTTCACTTATTATTTTGCAAAAAGCGAACAAATACCTTCTTCTGTTGGACTAGGTGTTTTAGTAAACGAAAATAATGAAGTTTTTGCAAGTGGGGGATTCATTCTTCAAGTCATGCCTGGTGTAAAACCCGATACAATCGCTAAAATAGAAACAAATATAAAGAAAATGAAACCTATCTCTGAACTCATAGATAATAATCAAAAACCAGAAGACATAATAAATTTAATAACTGAAGGCGATCATGAATTCGTTGAAGAAATGCCCCTTTATTATAAATGTGATTGTTCAAAAGAAAGATTTTTAAACGGTTTGTCAACTCTAGATAAAAAAGAATTAAAAACCTTGATTGATGAAAAAGAGCCAATTGAAATCATGTGTGAGTTTTGTAAAACAAAATATGTTTTTAACATTGAAGAATTAAAAGAAATCTATAATGAATAAAAAAGTTTGCGGATATATAAACCGCAAACTTCTTTTTTTATTTAACTAGTAAGGTAAAGGATATTTATCAGTTAATACCTTAACTCTTTCTTTAACTACTTTTAATACTTCTTCATCTTCAGGATTCATCAAAATCATGTCAATTAAAATTGCTACTTCAACAAAATCGTTTTCTTTAAATCCTCTAGTTGTCATAGCTGGTGTTCCTAAACGAATACCGCTAGTTATAAAAGGTTTTTTAGTATCGTAAGGAATAGTATTTTTATTACATGTTATATTCGCAGTATCAAGTAAGTTTTCAGCTTTTTTACCTGACATCTTAGCTTTTGACAAAACGTCTAACAATAATAAGTGATTGTCAGTTCCGTTACTAACAACATGATATCCTAATTCTTTAAATTTTTCTGCGAAAACTTTAGCGTTTTTAACCACTTGTTTTTGATATTCAACAAAATCTTCACTTAATGCTTCTTTAAAAGCTGCAGCTTTAGCAGCTATAATATGCATCAATGGTCCGCCTTGAATTCCCGGGAATACTACTCTGTCAACATTCTTAGCAATCTCTTCATTATTAGTTAAAATAATTCCGCCTCTAGGTCCTCTTAAAGTTTTATGAGTAGTAGAAGTTACAATATCAGCGTAATCACATGGATTTGGATGAAGTTTCGCGGCTACTAATCCCGCTATATGAGCCATATCAACCATCAACATAGCTCCAACTTTATCGCAAATCTCTTTGAATCTTTTAAAATCGATTATTCTAGGGTACGCACTCGCTCCCGCAACAATAAGTTTTGGTTTTATTTCTATAGCTTGTTTTTCCAAATCGTCATAATCGATCATTTCGGTATCTTTATTAACGAAATATGGATGGAATTCATAGTCAATACCGCTAAAACTAAGCGGATGTCCATGGGTTAGATGCCCACCTTGATCTAAAGCCATACCTAAAACTTTATCTCCAGGATTTAAGATAGCTCTATAAGCTCCCATATTTGCAGTTGAACCAGAATGAGCTTGAACATTAGCGAATTTTACATTAAATAATTCTTTTACTCTTTCTCTAGCTAATTCTTCAGCTTCATCGACAAACTCACACCCACCGTAATATCTTTTGCCAGGATATCCTTCTGCGTATTTATTGGTTAAAACACTACCGTCTGCCTCTAAAACACTTAAGGAAACAAAGTTTTCTGATGCGATTAATTCAATGTGGGATTGTTGGCGATGTAACTCTCTTTGAATGACTTGAAAAAGTTCATTGTCAGTTTTTTTTAAATTCATTAATTCTTCTCCTTTATAAAATCTAAATATATATTTTTAAAATCTTCTAGGCTAAGAGCCTCTCCTCTAATTGTATCAATTATATTATTTCTTTCAAGCAAAATCTTAAAAAACTCTTTAGAATAATCAGGATAATTATCATTTAAATTATTAACTAAAGTTTTTCTCCTTTGGGAGAAAGATTTATGCAAAAAATCATAGAATTTACTCTTATCAAAACTTTCTTTTGCTTCTTTTCTGTCCAATTTAATAACTGCCGAATCAACTTGCGGTTTTGGTTTAAAAACTGTTTTAGGAACCTTAAAGAGATACTTTGCATTTGTTTGATCTTGAACGATAATACTCAAAGCGTTATAATCTTTCGTGTTTGGTTTTGAAGTTAATCTCTTCGCAACCTCCAGCTGCATCATTAAAGTTAAACTCTTTATGTTTTCGCACTCTTCAAGCACTTTCATTATAATTGGCGTTGTGATGTGATAAGGTAAATTACTGATAAGTTGAACATTATTAGCTGAATCAAGATACTCTTTTATATCTTCTTCAACATTAGTTTTTAAGAAGTCTTGATTAATAATTTTTATATTTTTGTTTGCTTTAAAAAAATCATTCAATATTGGAATTAAATCAGAATCAACCTCATATATTAATACCTTTTTTGCAATCTTAACAATATGTTTTGTTAAAGCTCCTAATCCCGGCCCAACTTCAATAACATAAGACGACTCATCAATCCCTGATTCTTTAATTATATTGTTAATGATATTTTCATCCAATAAAAAGTTTTGACTAAACTTTTTTTTAATAAAAAATTTATCTTCATTAACAATTTTTTTAGCAGATAAATTATGATTTGAACTCATTTATTAATTCATCGATCCTTTCTATCTCAATATCTAACGTATTAAGATATTTTAATAAAGTCTTACCATTGCAAAAGGGAATATTTAATCCCTCACATAAATATTTTCTTAGTTTCATTGAATTTTTATTATTAGTAATTCCTCTTTTTAATAAATCTAAATTACTAATTTTATAATTTCCATAATTTATAGAAACAAAATTTTCTAACGCTTCTTCAATATCTTTTGTCTGAGCGTGTTCTACTCCAACTTTTTTTCCGTTATTACTGATTGCTTTATCTTTGCTTATATATGCCAGTTTAAAATTACCTTTAGTATCTAAAATTTCCTTAGTAATTTTTTTCCCTGGAAAATCTGGATCTAAAAATAGAATGATATCTTTTTTAAAACTTAACTCGTAGATTAGGTTTAATGTTTCCTTTGAAATTTCACTGCCATTCGTGATAATGCAATCAATACCAGGAAAAACTGATTTAATCTTTTGTTCATCGTGATATCCTTCTACAACTATAACTTGATTATAATTCATTGATTTTTAAAATACCTTTTCTTAATCTTTGGCGGGACTATTACTTTTATTGCTTTGTTAGCTACTTCAATTATCTTATTTCCTTTACCGCCGTACTCGCCGTCAATATTCCAACTAGAATCAGATTCAGTTTTAATTTCTAATTTATTTGTTTTGAATCTCGTAATTAAAGGCGTCGACCAAAAAGGAAAAACGAAAGATAGAGCATAAAGAATAAAGTTAAAAGGATAGATATATTTATATAAAACCACATCCAACAATCCGTCATCAAGTCTAGGTCTATATATCATATTTACTCCGGCTACTCTTTTAGAATTTATCGCCAAAACTAAAGTATATATGCCTTTGTGCACCATGTTGTCATGATTAATTCTCATCTTCATTCTTGGTATTGTAAATAGTTCTTCAAAAGCTTTAACTACATAAGCTAAATAACCTATTTTCTTTTTTAATTTTGAATCTGTTACATAACTAATATCGATAAAAGCTCCTGTAGCAGTAACATAACAAGAATATCTATTATTACTTTTAACAACATCCATCAAAACTTCTTCCCCAGAAAAAATGATATCTAAAGATTTATTAATGTTTTTTGATAAACCTAAACTCATCCCAATATCACAACAAGTTCCGGCAGGCAAATACCCTATGCGTGGCCGACAATCATGCTTCATCAAACCATTAACACATTCATTAAAAGTTCCGTCTCCACCTACAATAATAAGCATATCACATTTATCTATACAGGCTTTTTCGGCTAATTTTTCAGCATGGTTTGGATACTCGGTTTTATAAACAAAAATATCATGAAAATAAGGTTTTACCCTATCCATGACTTCATTTAATTTATTTTCAAAATTTTGTTTTCCGCTTTTGGGATTATAAATTAACATTAATTTATTCATTTAATCACCAAACTAATTATAACATAACCTAACTCAAATTTGATACTTACTTTAATTTAAGAAAAAAGATATTATTTAAAAAGTAGGTTTT
>JAVEVN010000042.1:0-6983 GCA_034005025.1 Candidatus Izemoplasmatales bacterium
TTAATAAAAGCATAAAGATGGATAGAAAATAACCATCTTTTTTTATGTATATAAAGTATTTTTTTATATTTAATGATAATATTATTAATGAGGTGAATATGAATGGAAGATAAAAAAGCACTAATAAATATAAATAAAAAAAGTTTCATCAATGTTGTCATTATTTTACTTAGTTTGATGTTAATAGCTTTTATATTAACCTATCTAATTCCTCAAGGAATTTACGAAAGAGTTGATGGAAATATTATTTCCGGAACCTATGAACAACTTCCTAGAGAAAACTTAAAAATTTGGGAATTTTTCTATTCACCAATTGGTCTTTTAATCAGTGAAGATGGTTTAAGCGTCATAATGATATCGTTATTTTTATTTATTCTTGGCGGTTTCTTCACTGTCATGGATAAAACCAAGGGTATAATGGTTATAATCAAAAAATTAGTTAATAAATATTTTGATAACAAACATTTATTAATAAGATTAATTACTTTATTCTTCATGATTTTTGGAGCTTTCTTCGGTATTTTTGAAGAATCGGTGGCGTTATTACCGATAATGATTATCTTATCTATATCTATGGGTTATGATACTTTAATGGCTTTAGGGTTAACTGTTTTAGCTGCGGGGTTTGGTTTCGCTAGCGCTATTACCAATCCCTTTTCGGTTGGTATAGCTTCAGAAATTGCCGGAATAAATATCTTGAGCGGAGTATTATTTAGAATTGTTGTTTTTGGTGTAATGTATTTTTTAGTTTCGACATTTTTAGTTCGTTATGCTAAAAAACTAGAGAGCGATCCGGAGAAATCATTGACATATGAAGATGATTTGGAGAAAAGGAATAATTTAACTAATGATTTCGATCAAGAAATTGTTGGCGAGAAAAAAATATTCAAAACTTACATCGCTATTTTCATAATCCTTTTAGTTTTTATCATATCAGCTTCATTGTTACAATTGATTGTTCAAATCGAAATTCCAACAATTATTTTAATGAGCGTGGTTTTTCTTATTGGCGGAATAATTGCGGGAGTAATAATTAATAAAAGCATTAAAGAAACACTAAAAACATTCTTAAAAGGAATGGTTGCGGTTATGCCCGCAGCAATATTGATTATCATGGCCGGTTCGGTTAAATGGATAATGACAAACGGTCAAATTATGGATACAATCTTGCATTTTTTTGAAACTATTCTTGCGGATAAACCGGCAATTATTGGTGTTTTAGGTATTTATTTAATTATTCTTATCATTCAATTCTTTATTGGTTCAGCTTCAGCTAAAGCAGTATTAATTATGCCTTTATTAGTTCCTTTAGTGCAACTTATCGGCGTCTCAACAAACATCGCAATCTTAGCATTTATCTTCGGTGACGGCTATACTAACGTTATATTTCCAACTAACGGCGTTTTATTAATAGCGTTAAGCATTGCGGCGGTTTCTTATCAAAAATGGTTCAAATGGACAATTAAACTTCAAGCAATTACCTTCGTTTTGACAGTTGTCTTTTTAGTTATCGCTTACCTAATCGGTTATTAAAGGTTATTTCTTTACAAACAAGCGATATAAAGGTATAATTATAATGATTTTATTACATTAGGAGGAAATATAAATGGGTTTAGTATCAGCAAAAGAAATGTTAGATAAAGCTTACAAAGAAGGTTATGCAGTAGGGCATTTCAATATCAATAATTTAGAATGGACAAAAGCGATTCTTTTAACTGCACAAGAAATGAAATCACCGGTTATTCTAGGTGTTTCCGAAGGTGCCGCAAAGTATATGACAGGATACAAAGTAGTAGCCGATATGGTTAAAGCTATGGTTGATTCATTAAATATAACTGCTCCTGTAGCGCTTCATTTAGACCACGGTTCATATGAAGGCGCAAAAAAAGCTATTGAAGCTGGATTTTCATCGGTTATGTTTGACGGTTCACATTATTCAATCGAAGAAAATATTAAACTAACCAAAGAAATGGTTGAAAGAACAAGAGCTTTAGGAATTTCTTTAGAAGCTGAAGTTGGCGCAATCGGTGGTGAAGAAGATGGAGTTATCGGTGGCGGTGAAGTAGCCGATCCAAATGAATGTAAAATGATTGCCGATTTAGGAGTTGATTTTCTAGCTGCCGGAATTGGAAACATTCACGGTAAATACCCTGAAAATTGGACTGGCTTAAATTTTGAAGTATTAGACGCTGTAAATAAAGTTACCGGTAGTACGCCACTAGTTTTACATGGCGGAACCGGCATTCCAGAAGATATGATTAAAAAAGCGATTTCGATGGGAGTTTCAAAGATTAATGTTAATACCGAATGTCAATTAGTATTCGCTGATGCGACGAGAAAATACATCGAAGAAGGATTGGATTTAATCGGAAAAGGATTTGACCCAAGAAAATTATTAGCTCCAGGAACTGACGCAATAAAAAGAGTTGTAAAAGAAAAAATGGAGTTATTTGGTTCGATAAACCGAGCTTAATCACAAAAAAACCACATTTTTATTGTGGTTTTTATTTTCATTTAAGGTATAATATTTAAAAGAGGGAAGTTATGGAGAAATTATTAAAAGAATATCATGGTTGGTTATCTGATAATAACGAACTATACACAAAATTAAAGAATCATGATTCAGCTCTTTATCACCGTTTTCAACCGGTGTATGAGGTGCTTTATCATTTGTATCAAGAATATAAAAATAATAAAGATGAAGCTAACGAAGATATCGAAAAGATTTTTCAAGTAGGATTAGAATATTTAAATATGCAATTTTTTACTTGTAAAATTTATTTAAACAAAACTTTTAATAAAGATTTTCATGAATTTTTAAACTATGATAAAGCGATTAATTACTCTTTATTTTTAGAAGATTTAGAATATGAGTTAGCAGAGAAAAAAATTGATTATGATAAAGACAATCTATTGAAACTATCCGAGTATCTTTCAGATATAATCGAAAAAAAGAAAGAAATACCTAATAATTTAAATTTATACATCGATAGTCAAGTTCATAAGATAATCAATTTAGATAATTATTCTTTTGCCGGAATAATTGATATATTCGTTGAAATCGCTGATGCATTAGGGATTAACTACGATGAAGAAACAGATTTAATAATTGGAAAGGATTTTTAAGATATGAATAAAAAACAATACTTGATAACTATAATCGCAATCGTTATAGTTGACGTCGCAGCTTTAGTGTTAACAATATTAGGATATATCGATTGGCTATGGTTAGTTGTCGTTACTTCGATAGGGTATTTATTTATAAAATATAAAGTACATGGACCTTTACAAGTATTTTCAACTAAATTCAACATGATGGTCGATTATGATTTAGAAGTACATGATGCAGTCAAACTATGCGAAGAACGAGTTGCTGAAGCGCCTACTGCTAGTATTAAAAATTTGTATATGGTCTACTTAGGCATGGCGAATTATTATGCTGGACAATATGAAGAATCAATCAAAACATTCAATCAAATTGAACTTAAAAAGCTAAATAATATTTACCATGTATTAATTTTATCTTTCACCGCTTATGCAGCTTATGAATCAGATGATATGGAAACATTCAATTTATCGATTGAAAGAATCAAAAACTTACAATCATCAATAAATCGTAAATATCTTGGGTTTGTCGGCTCATACATTCAAGTTTTAGAAGCAATGAGAGATCTCGAAGATAACCCAGAACATTATAAAGAAGTGATCGAAAGTCAATTCTCTAAAAATGACGGTTATATCTCGACGAAATTAACTTATAATTACCGTATGGCTCAATATTATCGAGTCACCGGCAATGAACTAGAAATGGATATTTGTCTAGCAAAAGTTATCGCCAACGGAAAAGAACATCATACGGCAATCCAAGCTCAAAAAATGTTTAAAAATAACGTCAAGATTGAAGATTATATCTTCGTTGAAGGTGAAGAAGCGGAAGATGTTGAAGTAGTTGAAGATCAACAATTAATCGGCACCGAAGAAACTGATGTAGAAAATATCGAAGAAGTTGAAGTAGTAGAAGAAAAAGAAGAGGATTTATTTAAATAAAAAAATAGCGCTAATTTTAGCGCTATTATTTATTTATCTATTTTTCATTTGTGGGAACAATAAAACATCCCTAATTGATTTAGAATCAGTTAAAAGCATAACCAATCTATCAATTCCAATACCAATACCACCTGTCGGCGGCATTCCGTATTCCAATGCTTCCACAAAATCTAAATCCATTTCATTGGCCTCTTCATTTCCGAGGTCTTTTTCTTTGATTTGATTTTCAAATCTCTCTAACTGATCAATTGGATCATTTAATTCCGTATAAGCATTAGCATATTCGCTACCATTGATAAATAACTCGAACCTTTGAGTAAATCTTTCGTCTTTTGGATCTTTTTTTGTTAATGGTGAGATTTCAATAGGATGTCCATAAACAAAAGTCGGTTGAATAAGATCTTCTTCACAATAATGTTCAAAGAATAGGTTTACTATATGACCAATACCGGTAAAATGAGGTTGAATTTCTAAGTGATGTTGTTTAGCTAATTTTTTTGCGTCTTCATAATCGTGGATATTAAAGAAATTGATTCCCGTTTTTTCTTTAATTAAATCAACCATATGAACTTTTTTCCAGCCTTTTGATAAATCTATTTCTTTTTCGTCATAAGTAATCTTAGTAGTACCAACTACAGTTTCAGCTAAGTGACTGATTAAATTTTCACTTAAATCCATCATTCCTTGTAAGTCGGAATAAGCTAGATAAAGCTCAATAGTTGTAAATTCCGGATTATGAAGTCTGTCGATTCCTTCATTCCTAAATAATCTGCCAATCTCATAAACTCCATCAAAACCACCAACAATTAATCTTTTCAAGTGAAGTTCAGTAGCTATTCTTAAATAAAAAGGCATATTTAACGTATTATGATGAGTTATAAACGGTCTAGCGTTAGCGCCGCCCAATATTGGTTGCAATACTGGAGTTTCAACTTCGTAATAACCTAAATTATCTAAATAATTACGCATTTCTCTAATAATCTTTGATCTCTTGATAAACGTCTCTTTACTTTCTTGATTCATAATCAAATCAACATATCTTCTACGATATATCTCTTCTTTATCAACTAAACCATGGTATTTTTCTGGAAGAGGTCTTAAAGCTTTTGTAAGATGAAGATATTCTAAAACCTTTAATGAAAGTTCTCCGGTATTGGTAATCATAGCATTGCCAACAACGCCGATGATATCACCAATATCGCCTTTTTTAAAGATTTCGTAAGTTTCTTCGCCAACTGCGTCCATTCTTACATAAAGCTGTAAAAGTCCGTGTTGGTCTTGAATGTGAACAAACCCAGCTTTACCTTTAACTCTTCTTGTCATGATTCTTCCCGCAATTTTAATTGCCTTTGGATTTTCTTCGTCATGTAACTCTTCCTTGGTAAAACCTTCAAATTCCTCTTTAAAAGTTTTTGTGTTATGAGTTCTATCAAAACGAGAACCGAAAGGATCGATCCCCAATTCTCTTAAGTTATCTAACTTTTCTCTTCTGACAATTTCTTGTTCTGTCAATTTAATTTCCATATTTTCCCTCTATTCACTCGTATATTCGCCAGCAGCTTTTAGTACTTCTAGATTTTCATACATGATGCTGATGTAATTTTTTCCTTCTTCAATTTCGTTATCTGTTAAAGCTTGTAATACATGAAACTCACCCTTAACAGGATTCATATCTTTTAGTTGTAACTCCGCAAATACAGCATCAGAAAAAGGAGAAGTAATATATTTTTCATAAACGATATATCTTATGTCATGAAAAACCGCTTCTTCAACAATTTCAGCTGTGTTTAATGATATTTGATCATTTTCTTCATGATATCCCGGAGAAATCGGTAAATATTCCAAACCGTAATCGTGGCTTAAATAACCATACAAATTCGTTGATGTCATAAGTGGTTTTTGGAAATTACTTATAGCATCTTGAAAGTCATTTGATAGAGAAGACAACCTAGCTTTTAAATCAGTATAATTAGAAGTGATTTTCGCTTCATCATCTGGATAAGCAAGTAATAATTTATCGTAAATTAATTCTGAAGCCTCCAATACTTTTAATGGAGAAATCCAAAAATGCGGATCAACTCCTAAGGCAGTTTCTTCTTCGACATGCACTGTTCCTTCTTCTTCATGGTCGTGATCATGAATAGCTCCTGGGATAAATTCAATATATTCAGTTGCTGATTCTAGCTTTACTAATTCTACATCTTCATCTTTAAATACGCCTTCAATTTCGTTATCGATATACTGATCATATTTAGCGCCAACATAGAAAATATATTTAGCCTCTGTCATCGCCATAATCTCTTTTAATGACCAGTCAGTAGAAGAATCATGAGAAACGACACCCGGGACTATACCTACTGTATATTCAGTATCTTTTAAGATTTCTTCTGCCACATATTTTAAAGGATAGACGGTAGTATAGATATTATATTTTTCATCTCTTGCATCACAAGCATTGATTGCAAAGAAATTTATTAAAACGAAAAATACTAATATTAATTTCTTCATATTATCACTCCATTCAATAATTATAACTAAATATCACAATCAAATCAATTGTTATCGCCGATTATTTCATACATTGAATCAGCGTCATCTTTCTTAGCAAAAGCTAAAGTCTCTTTAACTCTGACTTTTAATTCTTTTCCACCATAACTGATGGTTAAGATATCATTTTCTTTTACGTCTGTGCCAGGCTTAGCAACCCGATCATTAATCATAATTCTTGAGTTCTTGCTGACCTCTTTAGCAATGGTTCTTCGTTTAAAAATCCTTGATACTTTTAAAAATTTATCTAATCTCATATTTCCACCTTTTTGAAAAATTAGAGGGATACTTTTGAAGTATCCCATCATAAGTCATTAAGCTTCGGTTTCTTCATCCTTTTTTGTTTCTTCAGTAATTTCTTCCTCAGCTTTTTCATCTAGTGTTTCATT
>JAVEVN010000043.1:0-6877 GCA_034005025.1 Candidatus Izemoplasmatales bacterium
ATCCTAAACAGATAAAACCTATTTTAATTATTTGTCCACCTATTTAATATAGTAAATATTATACATAATTTATCAACTTATTTAAAGAAAAAAGAGGAAAATTCCTCTTTTTATGTTGGTTGATTCAGAAACTGTGAATTATATAATTCAGCATAAACACCGTTCTTGCTTAATAACTCTTTATGATTACCTTGTTCAACAATCATACCATGGTTCATAACTAAGATTAAATTAGCATTCTTAATTGTCGATAACCTATGAGCGATGACAAAACTAGTCTTGCCTTCCATCATGAAAGTCATGGCATTTTGAATATAACTTTCAGTTCTGGTATCAACTGAAGAAGTCGCTTCATCAAGAATTAAAATCTTCGGATCGAACAGAATCGCTCTTGCGATTGTTAGCAACTGTTTTTGACCCTTTGAAATATTATCAGCATCTTCTTTTAATACCGTATTATATCCTTCAGGTAAAGTTTCTATATAATGATGAACATGAGCTTGTTTACAAGCTTCGATAATTTCTTCATCGGTTGCGTCTGGTTTTCCAAAAGCAACATTTTCTCTAATAGTACCGGAAAAGAGCCATGTATCTTGTAAAACCATTCCAAACTGTTTTCTCAAAGTAGCTCTTGGATAGGTGGTTGATTCAATACCGTCAATCAATATTTTTCCTTTATTAACTTCATAAAAACGCATCAATAAATTTACCAGTGTAGTTTTACCGGCGCCAGTAGGACCAACTATAGCAATCTGTTTTCCTGGGAAAACTTCTAGGTTTAAATCCTTGATTAATTCTTGATCTTCTTCATAAGAAAAATCAATATTATCAAAAACAACATGTCCTTCAAAATGATCTTGATCGACTGATAGATTGCTGAACTCTTGATTTTCTTCTAGTTCATCCAAAACTTCAAATATTCTTTCCGCACCAGCAATTGTTGATTGTAACTGATTGATGACATTGGCAATGTTTAAGATTGGATTCACGAAGTTCTTTTGATAGATAATAAAGATTGTGATATCTCCGACTAATAATGGATTTGTCGCTCCAGCTAAGATTCCTCCGACAATAACAACCGCAACGTAACCAATATTCGATATAAATTCCATAATCGGTCTAATCAAACCGCTTAAGAATTGTGCGTCGCGCATATCTTTTGCTAAATCAGCGTTAATTTCTTGGAACTCTTCAAATGATTCTTCTTCTTTACCGAATAGTTTCACTATCTTATTAGCTGAAAATACCTCTTCAATATGACCATTCAAGTTACCTAATTGTTTTTGTTGGCGAATAAATTTTGACTGTGATTTCTTTGCGATTTTTGAAGTCGCCAAAATAAACAAAGGTAAAATCAACAAAGCGATGATTGTCAATCTCCAAGAGATTATCAACATCATAACCAAAACGCCAACGATAAACAAGCTAGAAGAAATAATATTTACTAAACTTTGTTGGATTGAATTCGATACTATATCAACGTCATTGGAGAAAACTGATAAAACGTCACCAGTCTGTCTAGAATCAAAGTACTTTATCGGTAACTTTTCTAATTTATATCTTAAATCATTACGCATTTTTCTTCCGATATAGATACTTATTTTATTACCCAATAGATGCATGATTAAAGACATGATGAATCTTAATACATTCAGGGCTATAACTAAAATAAAATAACTTATAATTCGAGATACGCCTTCATCTTTAGTTATGTTTCCATTGATGATATTTTGTAAATCGTTAATTATTAAACGTGAGTAATTAGGTGCCACTACCGCTAATAAAGTAACGATAATCGTTACGATGATTACAATCAACATCTGTAAGCGATATTGCCCAATGTATTTAATGAGTCTTAAAGACGTACCTTTAAAATCTTTAGCTTTTTCCGCTGGCATTCCCAGTGGCATGCCATGACCGGGGCCGCGACCTCTTCTAGTTTTATTGGAGGATTCTTTTTGTTTTTTATCTGTCATGATATTTCCTCCTCATCAAGTTGTGATAAAGCAATTTCTCGGTATACATCACAATTTTGTAATAGATCTTTATGTTTACCAATGCCAACCATCTTACCTTCATGTAAAACGATTATTTTATCAGCGTTCATAATTGAACCGATTCTTTGAGCGACTATTAAGACAGTCGCATCTTTAACATTTTCACTTAAAGATTGACGAAGTTTAGATTCCGTCTTAAAATCTAAAGCTGAAAAACTATCATCAAAAATATATATTTTCGGTTTTCTTATCAGCGCTCTAGCGATAGATAATCTTTGTTTTTGACCGCCCGAAAGATTAACTCCGCCTTGCTCAACTTCTTTATCATAACCAAGTTCATCTTCTTCGATAAAATCTCTAGCTTGAGCAATTTCCGCAGCGTTTATAATTTCTTCTTGAGTCGCTTCTTCTACTCCATATGCAATATTTGATTTAATAGTACCTGAGAATAAAGATGCAGTTTGCGGAACGAAACCGATTAAAGATCTTAACTTCTTTAATTTGATATTTTGAATACCGATGCCATCAATTAAAAGTTCACCGCAACTGATGTCAAAAAATCTTGGAATCAAATTAACAACTGTTGATTTCCCTGATCCGGTTGAACCGATAATAGCGATAGTTTCACCCGGTTTAGCTGAAAAGCTAATGTTTTCTAAAACATTTGTCGTAGCATCTTGAAATCTAAAACAAACATCTTTAAACTCAACTTCACCCTTAAACTCATAATCATCATATTCTGGATTATCAGTATCTTTGATTGATGAAGTGAGTTCTAAAACTTCTAAAACACGCTTAGCCGAAACTTGTGCTCTTGGGAACATGATAAAAGTAAATGTTAACATTAAAATTGAAAACAAAATCAATGTCGCATATTGAATGATAGCCGATACATTACCTAAACCAACGTAATCGATTAAACTCCCGTTTAAGACCATCATAAAAGCCATATATGTTACAGCTAGAGTAACAGCGTTAAATAGTAGATTAATGATTGGATTTAAGTATGCCATAATCTTTCCAGCTTTATAATTAACATCAGTCAAATCATCATTAGTTTGTTCAAATCGTTTGACTTCTTTTTCACCCTGGCCAAAAGCTCTGATAACTCTAACACCGTTGATTGATTCTCTGGTTACAAGAGTCAGTTTATCAATTCTTTTTTGTACTAGTTTAAATAAAGGAACCACTAAGATGAATACAACAGCGATTAGCGCGATTAAAATCAAAACCCCGATAAAGACTGGCAAAGATAAAGTAAATGATCTCTGGAGAGCAAAAATAGACGCTCCGACAAATACTATTGGTATCCTTAAAAGTAATCTTAAGCCCATAATCATAAAGTTCTGAATTTGCATGATATCATTTGAAGCTCTTGTAATTAAAGTCGATGTACCAAACTTATCAGTTTCATAAACAGAAACATTGGTAATGGTTCTATAATAATCTCTTCTGATATCACGGCCAAATGCCGCTCCGACATCGCTTGATAAATACATCGTTCCGATAAAAGCTAAAGACGAAATAAGCGTAACTCCCAACATGTAAGATCCATATTTTAATATGACATTAAAATCAGAATATTGTTTCACTCTACATGTATCAGGCGTCAAATTCGGATCACAAACATCTTCAGCAACTTTCACCCATTCATTTGTCGTTGGATTAAATTGTTGAGTCTCCACATATATCCCTTCACCGACGATTCTTCCCATATAATCCGGAAGCAATAATGTTCCTACAGCTACTAAAGCAACTAATATAAAAATAATTAAAACTTTAAACCAATAAGGTTTAAGGTATTTAAGTAATTTACTCAATATCTTCATCCTCCTTAAAATATATACGTAATTTTTCATAAACTTTTTTTTGTAAGTTTAACAAATATTCTTTTTCTTCTTTTTCTAAAAAACTATTCATTAAGTTTTCCCATTCATCCAAAACTTTAATGATTTTTTCAGCGATTACTTTACCAGATTCAGTGATCGATAAAACAAAGCTTCTTTTATCTAGTGGATCAATGGTCTTATTGACATAACCGTCACTGACTAAAGATTTAATGACTCTAGTCGTATGTGATTTATGAAAAAAGAATTTGGCAATCAAATCGTTCATCTTGATCTCTTTTTGAGTATAGATGATTTTTAAATAAGGCGCTTCTGAACGATTTATTGCTAAATCTTTAAATCTTTCTTCTAAAAATCGATGCTGATACTTGCTGATCATATGATCATATCTTTTATCCATTTTATGTACCTCCATAATCATTCATAAAATAGTATAAACTTTTTTAGTTGCGTTGTCAACTAATTTAATAAAAGATAAATCCCGAAAATCATTTCGGGATTTCTTTTTAATTTGTAAGCTCAGCTAGTTCAAAACTGTCTGAGACATTTTTATCATATTGCAATTGATAAAGTTGGAAATAATGACCCTTTTGTTTAAGCAATTCTTGATGATTACCGCTCTCGATAATTTTACCTTTGCGCATTACGATGATTTGATCAGCATGTTGAATAGTTGATAATCTATGAGCAACAACTATTGTCGTTCCGATATTCATCATCTTCTTCAAAGATTCTTGAATCAATTTTTCTGTTTCTGTATCAATATTTGCAGTTGCTTCATCCAAAATCATCAAAGATGGTTTATGGACTAAAGTTCTAGCAAATGATAATAATTGTTTTTGGCCAGAAGAGAAATTATTTCCTCTTTCTCTTACCGGTTCATCATATTTTTCAGGTAATTTCTGGATGAATTGATCAGCGTTAACATATTTGCATGCTTCTAAAATTTCTGCATCAGTGATATTTTCATCCCTCATCCTAATATTCGATTCAATTGTTCCTGAGAACAAGAAAACATCCTGTAACATCTGACCGACGTTTCGTCTCAAACTATCTAATTTAATATCTCTAATATCAATATCGTCAATTAAGATTTGTCCTTCTTGAATATCATAGTTTCTAACAATGAGCGAGATAATTGTTGTTTTACCTGAGCCGGTAGCCCCAACTAAAGCCATCGTTTCTTTCGGTTTAACAACGAAGGAAACATCTCTTAAAACCCATTCACCCTCGTTATAAGCAAACCAAACATTCTTAAATTCAATTTTGCCTTTGAAGTTTTCTAATTCTCTAGCGTCAGGACGATCCTGAATAATCGGTTTTTCATCCATAATTTCAAATATTCTTTCGCCTGATGTAAAGGCTGACTGTAAAGTGTCAAATTGCTCAGCTAAGTTTTGAATCGGTTGGAAAAATCTTGTCACATATTGAGTAAAAGCAAATAAAACTCCAAAACTAATCGCTCCAGCTAAAACTTGATTTGAACCGAACCAGATGATGATTATCATCGCTGCGATATATAGCAAGTAAATAGTTGGACGATAAAGGCTGAATGCCAAAACTCTTTGGTAATGAGAATGATTCAACTTCCGGTTTTTATCAACAAATTCCTGATATTTCTTATTTTCACGATTGAAAATTTGAATTAATTTCATGCCAGAAAGATGTTCTGACAAGAAAGCATTGATTATCGAAATATTAGCTCTAACTCTTCTATAAGCTTTTCTAGAAAACTTACGGAAGACATAAGATACTAAGAATATAACCGGCGTTAAAGCTAAGATATAAAGTGCCAGTATCGGTGAATAAACAAACATAATTACGAATACGCCAATCAAAGTTAAAACATCTCTAATCAAATTAATAATAACGTCCGTATAAAGCATATTTAGGGTGTCAACATCTGAAGTAGCACGCGTTACAAGTTTACCGATTGGAACTTTATTGTATTGTGAAATTGATAATCTTTCGATGTGATTAAAAATATCTTGTCTAATATTATAAATAATCTTTTGACCGGTAACTTGTAGTAAAATCGTTTGTTTATAAGCTATAAAAGCGCCAACAAATAAAGCTAATAAATAAATAATGACGATAATGATAATTTTTACATAACTGATTGTTTCTTTACCTAATTCGTCGATAACTTCTTTTACGAATAAAGGTCCTAGTAAATCTAAAATAACAACCATGATAACTAAAAAGAAAGCAATAACAATCGGTTTAATAAATGGTTTTACGTAATTAAGTAATCTCTTAATAATTTCCGTATCTGACATCGAACGTTTACGGTTTATATCAATATCGTATTCTGGTCCTGGTTTTGCCATTTATTCCACCTCCCCTTCTAATTCAGCTTCGAGTCTTTGGTGGATAACCATCGTTTTATATAATTCGCAGGTATTAAGTAACTCTTCATGTGTTCCCTGAGCTAATACTTCACCGTTTTCTATAAAGATAATCTTATCAGCTGATTTTATCGTCGAAATTCTATGCGCGATAATAATAGTTGTTTTATCTTTTCTTATTTCTTTTAAGTTAGAAATAACTTGTTCTTCAGTTTTAGTATCAACGGCCGAGAAAGAATCATCCATGATTAAAATTTCCGGATTCTTTAACAAAGCTCTAGCGATAGAAATCCTCTGTTTTTGTCCGCCCGAAAGCGTAACGCCTCTTTCTCCTACCATCGTATCGTATTGGTTAGGGAAATCGACGATATTATCATGAATATCGGAATAGATAGCCATCTGTTTAATTAATTCTTGATCAGCGTTATCAGTCGCAAAAGAAATATTGTTTCTAATAACATCTGAGAAAATAAAGTTTTCTTGAGGTACATAACCAATAGCGTTTCTGATAGTTTTTATCGGTAATTTCATAATATCGTAATCATCGATTAAAAGTTCACATGTTTTTAAGTTATAGAGTCTAAGCATCAAATCTACTAAAGTCGTCTTTCCTGAACCCGTTCTACCGATTATTCCGACAGTTTGTCCTTTTTCAATTACAAAATTGATGTTTTTTAAGACTTCT
>JAVEVN010000044.1:0-6793 GCA_034005025.1 Candidatus Izemoplasmatales bacterium
TTTAAAGTCCCGTTATCAACTAAAATTGTCGCAACCGGCCCTCTACCTTTATCCAATTTAGCTTCGATTACAGTACCAACTGCATCTTTTTTCGGATTAGCTTTTAACTCAAGCATTTCAGCAACTAATTGGATTGTATCCAATAAATTATCGATTCCAGTTCCTTTTAAAGCAGAAATTAAGCAATAAGGTGTTTCACCGCCCCAATCATCTGGTAATAAATCCAAATCAGCTAATTCTTGTTTAACTCTGTCAGGATTGGCTCCTGGTTTATCCATTTTGTTAACTGCGACAATAATCGAACATTTAGACGCTCTAGCATGGTCAATCGCTTCTCTTGTTTGTGGCATAACTCCATCGTCAGCTGCAACAACTAAAACGACGATATCAGTAATTCTCGCTCCACGAGCACGCATTTCTGTAAATGCCGCATGTCCAGGTGTATCGATGAAAGTGATTTTATGACCGTTCTTTTCAACTTGATAAGCACCGATATGTTGAGTTATTCCACCAGCTTCAGTATCAACAACTCTAGCGTGTCTAATATTGTCTAAAAGTGTAGTTTTACCATGGTCAACGTGACCCATAATCGTAACAACTGGCGGACGACTTACTAAGTCTTTAGGATCGTCAGTATCTTCCATCTCATCAAATCTAGTAACGTCGGTAATAACTTCATCTTGGAATTCTAGATTATATTCCATAGCTAACAACTCAGCGTTATCACGGCTGATTTCTTGGTTTTGTGTAGCCATAACTCTTAAAAACATCAATTTCTTGATGATTTCAGTTACCGGCTTATTCATCTCTTCAGCCAATTCTAAAACAGTCATCCCTTGTTTATAGGTAACTGAAGTTTTATCTGGTTTTGGATTTTTCTTTTTCTTGTTCAAAAGATTATTATCTTTTTCGATATAATCTTCCTTATTTTTCTTAAATTTCTTTTTGGCAATATATTTTGACATATGACCACCTCTTCTTCATAAAATATTTTAACTTCTCATTTTTTCTGCAAATCCTTTATCTAATATCGCTATTACCTTGCGGTTGTTTTTACCGATAGCCTTACTCAATTCTTCAGTTGTAAGTAAATCGATAACTTCCACTTCATAAAATAATGATTTGTCTCTTACTCTCTTGTTTGTATTAAATCCAGCATCACTAGCTAAAAAAACTAATTTAGCTTGTTTTGACTTTATTTTTTCTAAAGCAAAAGCTTCTCCTGAAACTAATTTTTTTGCTTTTTGACACAAACCGATTAAATTTAAGACTTTCTCTTTATTCATCTTTAATTGCCTTCAATAAATCTTGATAGATACTTTCAGGAATTTCTATTTCTAAATGCTTTTTCAAGACATTAGTTTTTTCAGCTCTTTTTATTACTTCTTCCGATTTTGATAAATAGACGCCACGACCATTTGCTTTACCAGTTTTATCGTAAATGACTTCTTGTTCAGGAGTTCTAACGATTCTTAGAAGATCTTTCTTTTCAAATCTATCTCCTGTAACAACGCATTTACGCATAGGTATTTTTCTTGGTTTCATTTTATCACCACTTTAAAACTTAATTCCTTGTTCCAAAGCATCAGATTCCGGTTTGATATCAATCTTCCATCCGCAAGATTGAACAGCTAAACGAGCGTTTTGACCTTTTTTACCAATCGCTAAAGACAATTGATCGTCAGGAACGATTGCCATCGCTGACTTCTCTTTGACATCGATGATAACCGCGATAGTTTTAGCTGGTTGAATTGAATTTGCTACCAATTCTTTCGGATCATCACTATATTTATAGATATCCATTTTTTCGCCATTTAAACTATCGATAACCGATTTGATTCTGACACCGTTTCTTCCTAAACATGCTCCAACCGGATCAACCTCTGGATTATTCGTCGCAACGCAAACCTTACATCTGTCTCCTGGGTCTCTAGCTAAACCGAAGATTTCAATAACTCCATCTTTTAATTCCGGAATCGCATTCTCCATCAAACGTTTAACTAAATTACGATCAGTTCTAGAGACATAAACTTTAGGTCCTTTAGTAGTTTCTTCAACTTTAGTTATATATACGCTCAAACGATTTCCTAAAAATAAATCGCTTGGCAATAAATCTCTTGCTGGTATTGATGTTTCCGTATCTTTACCTAAATCCAAAGTCACAAACTCATCATTGATTTGGACGATTTCAGCGATAAGCATATCGCCAACTTTATCATTGAAATAAATGAAGTTTCTTTCTCTTTCCAACTGTTTCAATCCTTGTGTCAACATTTGCTTAGCGGTTGAAGCAGCTAAACGGCCAAAGTTTTTAGGTGTGATTTTCTCTTCGATGATATCGCCAACTTTTGCTGTTTTCTTAACTTCTCTAGCATCTTCCAAAGTCATTTGCGTACCTGGTTCAGCCTCAGGATCAATCTCTAAAACTACCAATGATTTAGCAACCAAATTTATTTCCGCTTTTTCTTCATTGAAGACAACCTCAGCGTTTTGCTTACCGTTATAAGCTTTTTTATAAGCGTTGATCAAACCTCTACCGAAAACTTCCAAAATCAATTCTTTCGGAATGTCTCTTTCTTCAGATAATAACTCCAAAGCTTTAAAAAATTCTTTACTTGTCATTTTTCTCTCCTAAAACTTGATTGCTAATCTTATCAGATTAACATCAATATAATCTATTTTAATTTTTTTGTTTTTGTTATTTACTATCGTTAAAAACTCGCCGTCAAAAGTAATCAACTTTCCTTCCAGTTTTTGTTCATATGTTTCTAAATATACATATTTATCAACAGCTCTTTTTATCGCTTCTTTACTCCTTAGTTCTTTCTCCGCACCTGGAGAAGAAACCTCTAAGTAATATTCTTTATCAATCGGATCTAATTTATCGATAAAAGGATCAATCAACCTTGTTGCTTCAACGATATCGTCAATTGATAAATCATTAACGCCGTCCACATAAACAGTTAAGATGGAGCCAGTCTTTTTATCGACAAACTCAACATCATAAAGTTCAAATTTAGTTTCTTTTAAAAATTCTTTCAATTGCTCTTTCAACTTGCTTAAGTCCATAATTTCTCAATACCTTTCATTAAAAAGAGAGGGCACGACCCTCTCAGTTAACTCTTATGCAAAAACATTATAACATAATAACAGCATCATTTCAAGAAAAATATCTGTTAACTAAGATAAGTATATCGATTTAATTTATCTTATTTCTTAGTTTTTACGTTTATAACAATATCTTGATATTGCTCATGCTTTTTAAACCAACTTATAGCATAAGGACATTTAGCGACTATCAATAAATTCTTATTCTTAATATACTCATAAGCCAATAACATTAATTCTGAGGCTAATCCTTTTCCTCTTAAACTCTCGTCAACATATACGTGATTAACGTCAACTCTTTTATCATCACGAGCGGGAAAAGTAACCTCGGCTAAAAGCAAGCCATCTTCTCTTTTTGAATAAATACGATTTTCTTCATAAATATATTCCATTATTTACACACTCCTTTTTGATATTTCATACATTATTATACTTCCGGCTACGCCAACATTTAATGATTCCATATTTTTAATTTCCAGTTTAAAACTTTTACCAACAAGATCGATCAAATCCTGTCTAACACCAGAGCCTTCGTTTCCAAGAATTACACCTATTAATTTATCTTGTAATACTAAATCTTCAAGCCTATTATTACTTTTAAGATCAGTAGTGTAGAAAGTTATTTGCCTATTTTGATTGATAAAATCTCTTAGATTATCAGAAATTAAATTCACTTTAAATATTGCGCCTTGCGTAGCTCTAATAACTTTTTCATTAAAGAAATCGACCGAATTCTCTGCGACAATCGTCTCAAAGCCAAAGGCCACAGCCGACCTAATCAAAGTTCCCATATTTCCCGGATCTTGGAGATTATCCAACAATAATACTCTATTGAAATCAACAGTATTTTCAGGATATTTACAGATAGCTAAAACTCCTTGATTGCTTAAGACCCCAGTCATAACTTCCATAACTTCTTTGCTTACTAAATAAGCTTCCACATCTTTTAACTTAAAATCATCAACATAAAAAACTTTATCGATTAAACCTTTATCATAAGCTTCTTTTACCAGGTGTTCTCCTTCAACTAAAAAAGAATTGTTTAAAAGACGATATTTTTTTTGTTTTAATTTAATCGCTTCTTTAACTAAAGGATTTTGTTTTGACTCAATCATTTCTTTTTTCAAATCTTTCACCTCTTAAACTACATCATATATATTTTACAATAAATTCGCTTCTTTTTCATGTGATTTGCAAAAAAAGTGAGCGATTGATTTCGCTCACTTTGAATTTATATTTATTTCTATTCCACAGTAGTTGTTACTGGTTCTTCTTTGTAATCGTCATAATAGTAAAACATTTCATTAAAAATATTCTTATCGACAAAACTAAAATCATTATTCATATCAAATACTTGAACTTGAGAGAACGATAAAGTGTAAATATAATTTTCAATCATTACCGCTTTTTCAATTGTATCAAAATAATTGTTTTCGTCATTGAAATGTTCTAACTCAGCTACTAACTCTAAATCACCAGTATGATGAACCTTAAACACAAACAGCTTTTGCGAATAACGATAGTAATTTTGATAGTAAATAGAAACTGGAATAGCTATATAAGTAAAGTCAGAATCTTCAGGAGTGAAATAAACAAAAGCTTTATGATTATAAATAACGCTTGTGTATGAATATTCTCCTTCAACGAAATATGTTTCTAAATTGACTGATTCATCCCCAGAAGTATCATATAAAGCAATCTTAACTCCAGTAAAATAAGTATTTCCATATCCGTCGGTTTCAGCATTTCTACCGACGCCAATCATTAAATTACCAGTAATTTCATGAAGATAGTCACTTACTCCCTCTTCATAATATTCACCAATTATAACAGGATTTTCTTGATCGCTAAGGTCTAATGTATAAAGCGGATCAGTATTAACGAAAGTTACAACGTAAGCTCTATCTTCAGAAAATCTAACCGCATAAATTCTTTCTCCCGGTTTACCAAGACCACTTAATGACGATACTTCATCCATCTTATCTTCAGAAGTTGCATCAAGAATAAATAAGGTATTGGTAATTAAAGCTGCTTCACCGGAATAATCATAATCGGTCACAGCGATTCTAAACTTGCCATCATATTCGTCCATAGAGAATTGATTTAACGGCGCACCGCTAATCTTACCCATAGCTTTATAAACTAACTTATTATCTTCAATTGCGAACCTTAAGATAAAAGTTTCATAATCGTAAACGAAAGTTTCTTGATCATATGAGTATTTATAAACTGTCGTATAAAGGTTGTTTTCACTCATATAGATTTGATAAGTCGATCCAAGATAAGCTTTTAAGTCAACTTCTTCATCTACATCAACCTTAAATGAAGCTAACATCAAGTAACTGTAACTTTGTCCATCGCTAGGGATATAATAAATATCACTTATTTCTAACAATTCAAAATCATCGCTTGTTAGAGAATCTTGATATTTAGGAATGATGTTTTCTTCATCATAAAAATAACTATACAAATAATTATTCATAATCAAATATAAATAACCGTCAATCATTCTTGAACTAGTAATATAACTAGAATCAAACTTTAACTCTCTTTGAACTTCGATATTTTCCATATCGGTTTTATCTAGAACAATTACTTTTGCCCCGTGATTATAACGATAGTAATATGACTGATATTCACCATCAACCTCAGGATTTAACAATTCATCATAAGTATAATAACTACCTACTAAAACGATACTATCTTCATACAAATATAAACCGCTAAAGTAATCATCTTCTTCCTCATATTGATAAACCGTTTCTAAAGTATCGGCGTTAATAATAAAGAATTTACTTCCGGATAATATATAAAGATAATATCCGTCGGTAAGAATCGTATCAGCTTCTTCAACGCCTTCAACTTGATTATTAGTTTGAGAATAATCTCTTTTCTCTCCCGTAATAGCTACGCTATCATCTTGAGCTGATTCTGGAGTTTCTTCAAGATAATAAAAGAAATTATTTAAGTTAATATTACTCAAATATTCTTTTAACTCTTCGTAAGATGCAAATGTTCCGACATTTTCTCCCGTTGGAGTACTTTGGTCTTGGCAAGATATAAGTAAAAATGCGGAAAAAACTATAACAAACATTAATAAAAACTTTTTCATAATATCGCTCCTTTCAATCCTTCACTAATATAAACAATTCAGAATAGGATTTCATTGGAATTATTTTGTAATATTTAAAAACATTTCAATATCTTCTTTTAACAATTCTAAAGAGCTTGCCCAGAAATCTTTCTTAGTTACATCGATATTCATCATCATAGCTACATCTTCAACTGTATTTTTGCCGGTAGCAGCTAATAATTTATCATAGTTAGCTAAAAATTCTTCTTTATTCATTAAATATTTAGAATAAAGCCCTTTAGCAAACAACAAACCAAAAGTATAAGGGAAGTTATAATAGCTTAATCCTCCGGAATAATAATGCGGTTTATTAACCCACATATATGGATGTAGATAATTTTCGTCTAACCCGTCTCCATAAGTTTCTTTTTGAGCATTTAACATTAAGTTATTTAATTCTTCAACGTCAAAAACTGTTTTTTCGCGTCCCTCAAACACCGCTTTTTCAAAGATAAATCTAGACATAATATCAATGACTACAGCAGTATATCCTTGAATTGACGATTCAAGTAAAAAGATCTTTTCCTCATCGTTGGTCGCATCTTTTAACGC